>JAQBNX010000047.1 GCA_028288385.1 Spirosoma sp. | reverse complement strand
CACTAAATGTACGAACGTACCCGATTACCGCCCGCCCTTTTCCGACGAAAGGTTAAATGCGTCGATGAATGCTATATCCCAGCCGTTGGGCGATGGATTCGACGCTTCATCGATTAGGGCTCAGACTCGGTGTGGCGTCCCGCTACTTTTAACCATCAACCAATCAGGTCCATGATCAGAATTATAAGCATTTGCTGGCTGCTGAGCATCGGTTCAGCCATCGCCCAAAAAGCCCTACTTCGCGGTACAGCTGTTAACGCTGCCGGACAGCCGATCCCGTTTGTCACCGCAACACTTCATTCGGCAGCGGATTCTTCACTCATCAAAGCCACCGTAGCCGACCAGGCGGGTACGTTCCAATTTGCGAACCTGCCAGCGGCCACCTATAAAGTTCATCTGACCGGCGTTGGGTACAACAACTGGATCTCTGACGCGACTGTAATAACGCTTGATCAAACAAGTTCATTGCCCCCAGCCGTACTAACTGAAGCGTCTCATTCGCTAAACGAAATAAAGATAAAGGCGACTCGCCCGCTGATTGAGGTACAACCGGATAAAATCGTCCTCAACGTCGAGGGGAGTTTGACTGCGGCAGGCAGTTCGGCTTTAGAACTCATTCAAAAAGCGCCCGGCGTACAGGTTGATCCATCCGACAATATTGTTCTGCAGGGTAAGAATGGCGTTCGTATTTTTATTGATGGTAAGCCCTCTCCCTTAGGTCCGGCCGATCTGATAGTGTACTTACGTTCGTTGCAGGCCACGGATATTGACGCTATTGAGATCATTACCCAGCCTTCCGCCCGTTTCGATGCACAGGGTAACGCCGGTATTCTGAACATCCGACTCAAAAAAAGACAGTCTTCGAGTCCCAATACGCATGGCACGAACGGAAACGGTACATTTGGCTTTGCGTTGGGTGCCTACTATCCGAAATACAATGGATCACTTTCGCTCAATCATCGAACGACTAAGCTGGCTTTGTTTGCTAATTATAGCCAGCGCAATGGGCGCGATCGTTCGTTTTTGAGCCTATACCGCCAACAGAATGGCCAATATTTCGATCAGAAAAGCGAAACCACGGCGCGTACGGTGACTCACACGGCCCGATTAGGCGCTGACTGGCTGATGAATTCACGCAGTACCGTGGGCTTGCTGTTGGATGGAACGATGAATTGGGGGTATTATTTAACTCAGGGACGCACGCCCATTGGTACATTGACCAAGGGCCCGGACAGTTTGCTATTGGCTGATAATCAAAGTATATACAGTCGGGCAAATGGAAACGCGAATGTCAATTATCGGTTTGTCGACACATCTGGGCACGAACTGAGCCTCGATGCCGATTTAGGCCGGTTCCAGACAGGTGGCAATACAACACAACCGAATCGTTACGTCCAGCCAGCTACGGGTGAGGTATTATCCGAGCGAACATACCGAATGGAAACGCGAACCGATATTACGCTCAGAACCTTCAAGGCAGATTATAGCCAACGGCTTTGGGGTGGGAAACTGAACGCCGGCTTCAAATTATCGAGCGTTCAGACGGACAATCACTTCACCTTTTTCGACGTGTTGCAGGGCATCAACCGGATTAACGTGAACCGCACCAACCAGTTTACATACACCGAGACCATCCAGGCTGCTTACGCATCTCTGGAGAAAAACTGGGGGAAGAAGTGGCAAGGACAAGTTGGCCTGCGGCTGGAACGCACCCAATCCGATGGGCAGTTAGTCAGCTCTCAGCAGCAAGCCGACGCTCATGTTGTTCGGCAATATCTCAACGCTTTTCCCAGCGCCGGGCTGACGTATAAATACAGCGCCAAAAACTCAATGTCGCTGACCTACAGCCGCCGAATTGACCGACCGACCTACCAAAGTCTTAACCCGTTTGAGTCAAAACTGGACGAGCTGACCTACCAGAAAGGTAACGCGTTTCTTCGTCCACAGTACACCAATACGGTTCAGCTTTCGCATACCTATGCGCAAAAACTAACCACCTCACTCAGCTTCAGTAATACGCAGGATTTTTTTGCCCAGATTACCGACACCACCGAAGGCAACCGCAGTTTTATGACTACGCGCAACCTGGCCAGTCAGCAGGTCATTTCCCTCAACTTCAGTTACCCGTTTACCGTTACCAAAGGGTGGAGTGGATTTGCCAATGCCAGCGGCTACCGTTCGGCGAACCGGGCAAATTTCGGCGATGGTAAACAGATTGGCTTAACAGCTAACGTAGTTAGTTTGTATATGCAGCATACTTTAACCTTCCCCCACGGATGGCGGCTGGAAGTCTCGGCTTTTTATACGTCTCCATCGGTTTGGGGGGGCACCTATTTAAACAGACGCTACTGGGGTAGCACGATTGGTCTGCAGCGCAAAGTACTCGCCGAGCGAGGTAGCTTAATACTCACGGTATCCGATCCCTTCAACAGTCAGCAGTGGCGGGGTGTCAGTCAGTTTGGCGGTCTGTACATTGAGGCGAGTGGGGGTTATGAAAGTCGACAGGTACGCGTCAATTTGACCTATAGTTTCGGGAGCAACCAGGTTAAAGGGGCACGTCAGCGCAAAACAAGTTCTGAAGAGGAGAGCAAACGGTTGTGAAAACATGATCCATTTCGTTCGCATTTCATGGCCGGTCACTAGGGCTCGGCCTGAACATTTTTTGCGCGCCAAAGAACACTGTGCTTGAACGGTTTGAGACCCATACCCCTATTTGTATACATTTCCGGTTATCCATTTCAAAAAGCCTAGATTATTGATCAACGAACCTAATAAGGTGAAAATAATTGGTTTACAGAATCATACCTCTTCTCTCAGAGGATTCTCCTAAAAAGTTGGTTTACATCAACAACAGGTAAGATGCGAATCTCATAAAAGGCTCTAATTGAGAGATGGCTGTTTAACTGCTCGGAACATACGATAATTACAATGACGTTTTTTCAAGCAGTCGCTTCGGCGATCCGATTTCGGTACCGCTTCACACTTGACATGCTGATTCCGGTTAAACTTACCGTTTCAGCCACCGATAAGCCAATAGACGGCAGCGGCCGACCGTGAATTATCCGCCCGGAGGCCCGGTCCCTTTCCGCAGAACTACCCATTCTTATAAAAGGACCCACCCCCTACATGTTGTCGGCCGACATATAAATGTTTACACGGTGCTATCGACTACACGGGGCTTATTGTTCGTGGCGGTCCGTTTGATAAGCCTTCGTAAGCATCTCACCGAAGATTGTTAGCGGTTAACCGAATCACCGAGTAGTTCTCTCCACTCGCCTAATAAACTTTTTTA
The DNA here is from genome assembly GCA_028288385.1 of Spirosoma sp. Taxonomy (GTDB): domain Bacteria; phylum Bacteroidota; class Bacteroidia; order Cytophagales; family Spirosomataceae; genus Spirosoma. The sequence goes on along the minus strand of JAQBNX010000047.1, from coordinate 30,534 downwards.
CCCTTCAAAACGCGGTCATACTTGTACAAACGTTCGCGGTACTGGCCAGCCCTACGGCAGACTCAACGGGTATTAAGTCCTGCAGATTTTAACGGGTAGTGAATCATTTATGCCAACCAATTTAAATTTTACAATAACCCTAATTCAGTTTACGATTCATGAAAAAGTCAGTTTTTCTAATGGCCTTTATGCTGTCCTGCGGTGTGTTTAACTCCGTCATGGCACAAGGTGAAGTAGAGTCCGCAGTGACTAGCTACTACGAGACCATCTACACGATCGGAAACATCATCTTTGGTATCCTGATGGTATTTGGCGTGGTCAAAGTCGTTTCCTCGTTCATCAGCAATTCGCCTAATGGACCGCGAAATCTCATCTATTTGGTAATAGGTGCTGTTATCTGGTTCGGGTTCAATCTGATCGTCAACGACGTTCAATCCAGCTCGAATGGCTCCAAAGGGGGATACGTACTAAAAAAATAGTCGATGCCCACTCATGAAAGTGTCGAAGTCCTTAGAAAAGCCGACGCGGATTATGGGGATGCGTATGCAGGAACTAGGCCTATACGTTAGCTTGCTGATCAGCCTGATTTCACTGACCTCAATTGCGCGCTCCATTGTCCCCGTTCCCCGCTTCGTTTACATCTTGATTCTACTTGTGCTTCTGGCCAGCTGGTTAGTTCTGCGCTGGGGGGAAAGCAAAAAACATCCCTCCTTTTTACTATCCATCATCTCTTGGGTTTTCCTCCAACCAAAGGCCATTCTCCACGTAAAGGTCAGACATCGTGAAAAAAACGGTCAACTACGACGCGGTGTTTCCCGTCTTTAACATCGAAAACAACGCGGCTGTGCTTAAAGACGGCCGCGTTGCGATTGGTTTCCGCTTCGAGGGGGTCGAAGTCGAAAGCATCACCAGTGGTGAGTTCGACGCCCTGGCGGCAGCCTTTCAGCGGGCAACCCGGACCTTACCGGTTGGAACCGTCATTCAACGCATCGATGCCTACTACCATGATCGGCACAAAGTGCCCCGGGAGGCACCGACTTTTACGCAAAAGCAACATCTACACATGCAGGACCGGCCCGTTTTGCGTCATCGGGCCTACCTGTTTCTTTCCTTTGGCAATGAAAAACAGCCGCGAACGAATGCCGCCAATAGCGTTTGGGCCCGGCGGGGGCGGTCAATGCTCAAAAATCCGTTCGACGGTATCGACGCGCTGGCTGAGCGAGCCGAACGGGCTGCTCAGGAATTCACGCAAAGTATTGTTCGGGGTCGACTTGAACTAGCCAGGCTCAATGACGAGGAATTGCAAAACTTATATTATCAGTATTTTAACCTCGAATTTGCCCGTCAACCGGACGCTTTTCATCGTTCGGTGCAACCCGACCCAACCCACGTCGCTATCGGAGAGAAAAAAGTGAATATTCTCTCGATGGCGGGTCAACCCTCAACGATTCATAACACCCAACCATCGGGCCGCACGGGTGTAGAGTCACCGTTTGTCACCAATCTTACCCTGGATCTCCACGTTCCTCACCTGCTCATTACTAATTTCTTAGTCGAAGACACCGAAAAAGTAATCGCTACCCTTGAATTCGAGCAGAAAGTCAACCGCAACTTAGACTTTCTGATGACCCACGAGAACAAGATTAAGATGCTGGAGCTGGATGAATACATCAGTGACATTCGGACTGACAATAAAAATCTTTTGTCAGTGGGTTTGTTTCTGGTCGTTTGGAGTACCGATAATAAAATGCGGGAAACGCTTGTCCAGCGGGGCATCGCGAGTTTCAGAGCAATGGGTGGGGCCGACGTGTTCGTAGAGACCATGGACACCACCAACCTGTTTTTTGCGCTGGCCCCCGGTAATGGGTATCAGAATTACCGATGGCTAATCATGTCCGGTGACAATGCAGCCTGCTACCTCAACTGCGCGACAAATTACCGCACGGCCAACCGGGGTGAACTGATGAGTGATCGCTACGGAAATCCGTTGCTGGTAAATCTATTCAACACGGACCTCAACAACCAGAATTGCATCGTCGTTGGGCCAACCGGTAGTGGCAAGTCGTACACGGTGGGCTATTTTATGCTGCAACGCTACGAAGCCGGGCGACGTCAGATTATTATCGACGTGGGTGGCACTTACCTATCCCTCATGACGGCCTTAGGCGGCCGGTATTATGAGTATGATCCGGAGAGACCTATCAAATTTAATCCCTTTGGCATCCCCGTCAATCAAGCGGGTAGGTATGATCTGGACGGCGACAAGATTGTTTTCCTAACCACGTTGCTGTCATTGATCTGGAAGGGCTACAACCGGGTGGTTTCGCAGGCCGAAACATCGGTTTTAGTCCGCCTGATTCCCCTGTATTACCAGTTTTACAACGCCGAGGAAACCCGGCTCACGCCCGTACCGAGTCTGGTAGGTTTCTACGACTGGTTGTACAATTATCTTAAGGATCACCAAGAACAGGAAGAGCTGATTCGGTGGCAAAAGGCGTTCGATTTTTCCGAATTCTTTACCTGCTTAGACCCCTTCGTACATGGCCATTACCGGGATGTGCTTGACGCAACCGAGAGTGAGGACATCAGTGCTAATCAATTGGTCTGCTTTGATATGGCCCGTATTAAGGACAACCCCCTGCTTAAGTCGGTAGTGACGCTGTTGGTTACTGAGTTGGCGATGGACGTGTTGCGCCGGTATCCTGACGACATTAAGTACCTCTACATGGATGAAGCTTGGTCGATGCTTACCGACGGAATGGGTAAGTTTATTGAGACCATGTACCGTACCGTCCGCAAAAGCAACGGTTCGATGTGTATCATCACTCAGGGGGTGAAGGAGATTGAAGACAGTGCTATCGGTGCTATCGTCGTGGCCAATGCCGATACCAAAATCATTCTGAATCACCAGGATACCAAGCAGCTCGAACGGGTGGCAATCGTCCTGGGTTTTACCCGCCATGAACTTGACAAAATGCAGTCCATTCGGGTAACAGCATCCTGGCGGGAAGTTTTTATCCGGCAGGGTGAATATGGAAAGGTATACCGACTGGAAGCCGCACCAGGCATCTATCCCTTACTGACGTCCAAACCAGCCGAACGGGAACACTTACGCAAGCTGACAAAATCCTACCAAGGCAACATCGTTTACGCGGTGCGGCAGTGGAACGAAGATCGTGCGGCCGGAGCCATTTAACGCAACACGTCCATGAACGAAACGTATTTCGGTTATCTATACGCCAACAATTCGGATCTGATCCGGACGAAGGTTCTCACGCTGGCCGCGGCCATGATGGTGATTAATTTCATCTGGGCTTTAGGCCGCACCTTTCTGGTGTCATCGGACCTGACTACGGATTATACACCGGTTATTCGGGCCATCATCCTGACAATCGTTTTAACACTGTACTCGGACCTGATGGGCATTACTACGGGAATGATGGACGTGGTAACGAGCATCTTCTCGCCCAAAGAACCCAAAGAAGTCCTGGCGTCCCTGAAAGCAATGACGGCTAAAGTGGATGCTGGCTACACGACTGCCAACTCCAATCTTTGGAAAGACTTCGACCTCAGTTTTGACACCGACCAGATGAAGAAAGATATCGAGATCGTGCTGGGTGTTGTCGGCAACACGGTCGAGATGGTTATTTTAAAACTGGTGAGGCTGGTTGCTGAAGGGTTGACCCTGCTGGTGCGGGCATTCGTAGGCAAAATGCAGGTACTGGTTGTTGTGTTTTTAAGCATTACAGGACCTATTGCTATTTTGATCTCGATGATACCCGGCATGCAGGGAGCAATGGCCTATTGGTTCAGAAACCTACTCCATGCCAAGTTCTGGGCACTGACCATTGGCGTCCTGGATAACATCGTCAACTTCTACGTCGATAACCTCATCGACGGACATGTCACCAACATGATGAACAACGCTACGCTCGAAGAACGGTTTGGTGCGGTGTTCAACTTAGTGGTTGTCCATTACTGTGTGATGGGGGCTTACCTGGCGACGCCCATGCTGACGAGTGCTTTCATAGGTGGGATCACCTCATCGGGTAGCTTAGCGGGCTGGGCAGCCGGTAAAGGGGCTTCACTGCCCCAGAGTGCCATGCGCGGGGCTCAGGCTATGTCAGGCAGAAATCGCAGTCAAGACAACCGAAATAACGTCAGCACCTCCACAACGAGCCGGTCTGCTGCGCCTGCAGCAACAGCATCTTCGGGTAACGCTAACAGTACTTCCCGCACCCAAGCAGAGCCGATCACCGCTTCCCCTACCTATTCATCCCAGCCGTATAACGCCAACCAGATAGGCTACGACCGGGCACCGAAGCAAGCAGACCGCTACGATGATTACACCGTTGTCAACGATAACCCAAATGTTCCAGCGAAACAATGATGTCTCAAGCCAACAACGTAACCACCCTGATTAAATCACTGCGGGTAATCTGCGTAACCCTGATTGTTTCCTTAGCGCTTAGCAACCTGGCGTGGCTTTACGCTTACGTCACTGAGAACGAACAGCACGCCGAACGCGTGTATGTGGCGACCGATAACGGAACGGTGTCGGCCGTAACGGCCGGCCATGCCACGCCAACGGTCTATGAGGCCCGCAATTTGATCCGCCACTTCATGGACGTCATGTTTCAGCACGACGCAAGTACGTTTCGCGAGCGAGTAAACTTGGGCATGAAGCTAATCGACCACAACGATGGCCGGGCCATTTACGAGACCTTTAAACGAGGTGAGGTTTTAGAGAACTATCACCGGTACAATTCGCACACGAACTGGACCTGCGATTCGGTGCAGGTGGATATAAACACGGAACCCTATAAAGGCACCGTATGGGGAGCTCAGGAGGTTGTCTATGACAATCAAATAATCGTGCAGCCCATTGCAGCTCGCTTTACGCTCTCCAGACAGAACCGATCTGACATTAATCCGTATGGTTTGCTGATCGACGGATTCAGTTTTATGGAGTATAACCGCAAAATGGATTAACCCGAAGACAACGGTTAAAAAATGAAAAAAACCCTGATACCTCTGACACTGGCACTGTTGATGGCGAGACTAACCTCTGCCCAATCGTACCTGAAGGACACCATTCAGGTAAATCGGCTCACGACAACCTACCTGATATTCCCCGAAGCGGTTGCCGTCGTTGACATTAGCCCTGAATACTTAGTAAAGATCGAGTCAGGCAACATTGTGTTTGTTCGCCCACGGCTTACGACGGCCCGCAAGACGCCCTTTTTTGTGCGGACGGACCGGGAAACCTACTTAGGCTACCTCAGCGTAGGCGGACCCACACCCTCCGCCTTTGTTGAGGTGAAGAAGTATCTACCGGCCAAAGTGGTCAAACCGGTGCCCACAGAGGCAACGGCATTGCTAAAGCTAAATGGGCCACTGCTGGCCTCCCTTCGTCCATCGCTGGTCGGTAGCGTGGCCGGCTCCGACCAGCCAACTGCTTTTCAGGCTCAGTTAGACACAATGCTGCGGCAGTCCCCCAACCTGCACGTTACCGATTCCAACTCAGGCATCAGCGTAGAATTAACGCATCTGGTGCACGACGCAAACCACACCTTTTTGCAGCTAACTGTATCCAATCGGACTCAGATGCCGTTCCTCTTCGATCAGGTTGCCTGCTGGTACGAGCACCGCGCCCGCAAACGCAAAGGGGCTTACTTGGACGGAGAAACCTACCCGATGGAATCGATTTATGCGGAGGTGCCGGCGCGGGTCGAAGCAGGTCAGTCCGTTCGTCTCCGGTTGGTTCTGCATCAGTATGCACCCCATGACCGGAGCCGGTTTGTGCTGAACATCCGCGAAAAGGCCGGCACCCGTAACGTATCGCTGAAAGTCCCCATGAAAGCTGTTTTGTACGCAACGAGCAAGCCGTTAAAGCATTCAGACAAATCGGCACAAACCGTCACCACGTTTACGGTTCCCGCTCCACCTCTAACCGTTTCATACAATGGACAACAAAGACAATCAGGACCCCCATGAGCCGATTAACCCCGAAGACAATCACTTTTACGAGGATGAAACCCTCGAGGAAGTTTCCAACAAGGAGCACGCTGAGCAAACCGGAGAAGCAAACGCTCGCCGTCATCGGATTTTTATAGCAATAGCGGCCCTGCTGGCGCTGGTTTTGGTGGGCGGCTTGTTTTATAAGTTTATCCTTCAACAATCGGCTTCTGGTTTCCGGGCACCCATACCGAGAGAACCGGTGGACGTCGGTGATAAGGATCGGGACCCCACCGAACAGCCAATAGACTATGCCGACGCGGAAGGCGTACGAACCATGAATTATGACAAGGTTAATGATGTGTACGGGCTTCCTTTAGCCAAACAGCAGCAACAGGCAGACCGGAGACAGGCGGGCACTGACGCAGCCGGGCGAATAAACCCTTCTGTTAAACGAGAAGAACAGCGATCCCAAAAACTTAGTCGCACCTCGTCGCGCCGGTCAGGAGAAGGGACAAGCTCGGTCCGTCGGCAAAGCAGCGATAGCGATGATTACCCGGCTGCTCGGGAAGCCCGTAACCAGTCCGCTTACGGTAATTCTTACCGTGCTAACCCAACGAAGGATGAACTGATGCTACGCGCCGGATTCAATACGGTAAAAGCAGAGAAAGGAGGAGGGGGTACGGCAAATGGAAGTTTTACATCCTTCCAGCAAGCGTTGCCGGACGTCGCTGATGAAGAACCTATTCCAGGGGTAGTTAACGGAGACCAGGTAGCCCGCAACGGTACGCGCGTCATGTTTCGGACGCTGGCAGATGCCCATATCCGGGACCGCTTCGCTCCGAAAGGATCTATTTTGCTTGGTTTTGCCCGGATCGGCGGTGACCGAATTGTGTTCAGCATCACCACGCTCAGACTACAGGCAACCGGGGAAGCGGTACCCGTTCAGCTGCGGGCGCTCGACATAGACATGAACGAAGGACTGGCTCTGCAATCCGACCGGCCGTTGAAACAGCAGACGGACCGGGCGGTTGATAACGCGTCAAGCCAGGCTCTATCACGGGCCGCTTGGTCGGCCGGTTACTCGGCGAACCAAGCTCTCCGGTTACCCGGGGCAGCCGGGGCTTTGGCGACATTGGGTACCGGTTTGGCGCAGGCCGCTACCAACGGTCGTCGCCGGGAAGCCCGTCAGAAGATCGAGTTGCAGGATGGTTTTAAGGTGTTCTTCACTCCCGTAAAATAAACTCGACCATGAAACGTTTTTTATTGCTCTTCATGCTGACCGGCGCCTTGCTTCTTATGCCGGTTGCCGGTAACAGCCAGGTCGAAACGATAGTCAACCTAGGTCTATCATTATTGGGTATAAAGGGTGGGGATAAATATGGCAAAGCCCGGCTGCTTGAACTAAAGAAGATTCTGGATAAGAATAAAAAGTCACTCATGAAGCTGGCCCGGATCGACGAAAGCTCGCAGGCTACGGAAACATATACGCAGGCTCAGTTGGAGATTGCCCGCAGTGTTGAAGAGATTCTTCGGTCGACCGAAGAATTTGGCGCAATTCAGTCCAGAGATGGCCAGATTAAATTCAACGATTTAGTGGTCTTTAAGCAAATTCAGCAAGAGGTAAATGGGTATCTGAGTAACTATGTACCCGCTCAATTCTTGAAAAAGTTGGAAAAAGTTTTTTCAGACGGAGCGCTTCGTAACTATCCACTGGCGGAAGATAACGCAGCGGAAATCTATAAGATGTTTTTTGGTAAGGCCGGGTTAGATGGGATGCAGCCTGCGACCCTGACGGATCTTGGTTCAGCGCGAGGTGACGAGACTCAACACTTATTACAGTTTCAGACGGCTGCTCAGAAAAAGAAAATTGTTCAGGCGCTTTTGTACTATAAACTAGCCGATGAGCTGTACGCTCAATCGATTACCTTGAGCAATTCGCTAAAAGATGAGCGCATTGGCACGGCCCTTAACTTGGCCCGTCGGATGCGGGGCTCGGTTATGCAACGCATGTCTCAATCTAACATTCAGGAGCTAATCAGTGATCCCGGTGGATTAGGCGGGGCATTTGATCTGTTGTCAATGGGTGATATTCAGGGGATGCTAGGTAATGTAGGCGATATGCAGGGTGAATTTGAAAAAATTCTCAATGACATCAATAGTCAGGCCCAAGGCTCATTGGCGGGTTTGGAAGGGATTGGCAACCCGACCGAAATGGGGGCGTTACCGCCTGATATGGGCTATTTCTCCGATGCCAATTCAGCTCAGGGACTTCGCTTTTCAACCGGGGAACGGGCAAGCCTGCAAAAGATGGCAATGGACATGTCTACGCAATCGGTTGAGTATCGTCAGAAGGGTGACGCAATGATGGAAAATGCGCTTCAGAAGACGCCTCTCCAGCAAGTGATGGAGTTGAAGCGGGCACGGGGGTATATGTTAGATTCCTACCAGCATTTAGACTTTTCCTTGTAGGCATGACTCAAATTCTCAACGATATGCCATTGAGCAGTAATGGTGAAACACCGTCCGGCCGAAGAAAAACCAAAACGCCTTCTCAGGCGGCTCCCTCCCCAGCAACTGAGGTAAATAACGCCCTGAACGGGTTTATTTACCGTAATCCCTGGCTGACAATCGGGAGTCTGACGGGGTTACTCATCATCGTGCTGGCCTTTAAGCTACTTTACCAGGATAAGTCGTGGAAAGCCAAGCGCATGGCTGAGGAGGCTTACTTCGTCGCAAACCAGTACGCCCGTAACAACACTGTTCAGCTACAGCCGTACCTGTCAGGTGCGTTTCGACGGGAAGTCCGTCAACTGCCAGGATTACTTCCCTTATCAATGCAGGCGGCCACACGGGGGGGTAGCATCTCCGAAGCCGAATCTGTTTCGGTCCGCGAAATCTCGGCCGATTCGGTCGTCGTAGAGTTGAGCATCGGCTTTGAAAATGGCAGGCGAGAGAAGCGCTACCAGCCAATGGTATTCGAAAAGAGCCAATGGCGCTTAGGCTTGACTTATACTCAGTAAATCCCTCATTGTACGACCTATATTAGTCGATTTCCTTGAATCTATATTGGTTAATCATACCATGAACACTCCTTTTTTTAAGGGTCTTTCGGCAAGCCTATCGAGTTCATTAGCTCGTAAAACAGCATCAACGATTGGTTGTCTTCTTTTGCTGACAGCGCTGCCTTTGTTAATTTCATTCGTACTCGCTGAGCGACGTATAACGGTGAGCGTTAAACACGGTGCAATAGCACTGATCTTGATTGCTACCCTTTTTCTGCTAAAGATTTTAGAGAGGGCGACTCGTCGTTAATTAACTTCATCCGAATAGTCAGACTATGTTAACTGTTCAAGTTCAACCCTTTTTAGCCACGTTGCCTTTATTGTCCCGCGTTACATCGACCCCCCAGTCGGTTCCACTTATTCCCCAAAAAGGCAAAGACACCTGGAGTTTTCGCAACAAACTTTTAATAGGCCCTTGCGGATCAGGAGTAGGCTTCCTGACAAAGTATATGCTGCTCGAAGGGCTTAAAGGGCCGATTATACCTTATGTACTTTTTTTAGACGAATCTAATAATTTTCACCTGCCACAGGATTACAGCCAGGTATTTGCCAACAAACGTGACGCTGCCTTTCATCTACACCGAATGGGCAACGAGCCCTACCTGCCCAGTGGTCATTTACCCGAAGCGCTTCCTGCTGGTATTACGTTGGTAAAAATTGATCACTGGTGGCATATCGAAGGTAACATCGAACGATTGCTTCAATGTCTCAATGATTACTTTATTTATTTCATTGGGCAGTGCGTGGCGCATCCTGGCAGGTCTCACGTACTCGTACTGGATCGTTACTGGCCAATTATCCTTTCCAAACGGGGCGGTTCACTATGGCATCTCTTTCGCGATTTGATGGGGACGCTACAAACACATCCGGGAGAAGTCTGGCTACAAACAGATGGTTTGACTTGGATCGAGGATTTATTAACGCACGATCCAGCGAGTCGACAGCGTTGGGATGCCTTGCAAGACTTTGTTGGAACAAAAATGCTGTTTCAAGACCAGTGGTATCATTCAGATAAAATGGTAGATAGGGTACGACGCATTTACCGCATGAATGCCGATGATGTAAACCTGCTCATGAGCTTAAACCGAAATCTGCGGTCCGAGGCAGGCTATAAAGAAGTAATGATTCGACAATCTGAAAAGCAGGCTGTGTACGGCGTTAAAGCTGATTTTGAAACCCGTCAATTAATTGGATAGCCTACTTAAACTGTATCTACCATGAACATTACTGATCGCTACAGACAACTACTTACCCTTAGTGAAACCCTTTGAACTATACGTTGCCCGACTGCCCATTTCACTGAAGTAGATGACCTTCTTATAAAAACGGCTATGGGCAGGGTGTCTTTTTATCTGTTTGCTTCGAGAGCATCTTCCCGGCTGACGGGCTCCTTTAACCGGCTCTGAACAACTAATTGTGACAACGGAAATTGCCAGTTGGTGTTGGCTCGCTGTTCGCTTATTTGAAGTCGTGTCTGGGTTGCTCTTCTTATCAGCCCGGCTTCAATCACTAGGTTATGACCTTTTGTCGTCGAAGTCGAAGCGTAAGCTTCCAATACATGGTTGTTACGCGAAGTAACTGGTATGTACTTGATATAAGTTGACTGGCCTTTCGGTCCGTTCTCGTTATACAAATTAGTCAACACCTTAAGCACGCCGTCCTCGTCCCGATAGCTGAGCGTGTCCAAACCGACTTCAACTGAAGTGCCCTGATTCGCGTCGACTATACGGGTGACCCGAAATTCATAGTATGCTGTAGTAAGCGGAAAATCAGGTTGTGTTTCTTTAGGTTTGCATCCAGTTAAAAGCGCTGACGCACTAAAACACATGGAAAGGAGTCTTTTCATGTAAGTACTTGTCTATACGTGGTTGGTAGGCAATAATCCGATGATGAACCGTTGGGGTTGTATATTCACTAGCCTGCTCCATGCCTAAGTCCGGGTAACGCCATCCTATTTATGGTAGTGGCTCTCCTGGCCGGTAACTGAGTAAATCCTGGCAGTAGCAATTGTAATAATGCCCGGTAGTATCCTTGATGACTACCTTGTGCAGCTTCTCAAACTGATCAACCCCTTTCGAGACGACGACCTTGGGTCCGTGTACTTCGTTCAGCAATTGAGCGCTGTTGTAAATACTGTATTTACCCGACAACCGGTAACTGGCTTTAAATTGAGCGTCTTGTCTGCGAAGTTGCTCATACTTTTCTTTCCATTGTGCAGCTTGGCTCCCGTCATCTGATGATACCGTTTGGCAGGCTAAAACAGTAACGCTGATTAGTAAGCATCCTACAAAGTTCATCGTTTCAGTGTTCCGTTAGCGTTTGACGTATTCGATATAGGGGCAGAGCCCGGTAGGTCAAGGCCGGGTTTCATTTTGGGATCTAAATTTGTGAACGTAAGCCCAGTTGTCAGCTCCTGGCGCTGGCCGGCCGGCAGTGGGGATAACATCAGCTTTTCGCCTTTTTTCAAGTCTTCGTTAAAATCTTTCTGCACCGGAAGCCTGACATCAACGGCCTCTTTTAATCCTTTGGCTTCCAGCAGTTCAGACTGCACCCGGACCAGATGCTGCCGGGTCTTGGGAAACGAAACTTCCAGCTCAGCTCGATTCTCACCGGTAGATCGAACGGCAATGCGAGCCTCAGGCTGATCGGCCGGCGCGTTTTTGTTAAGCGCCTGCGTAAACCGCTCGGACAATGCCTGCACCTGCTGCTTGCCCTTCTCAGCATCACCAAAGCTAACCGACACTGTCAACCGGGCCTGGGTCGGCGTCGGTGAGTCCAGCCGAGCCGTGATGTTGTTGCTGGCTTCGTTGCCCGGAATGCGCATGCGTCCTATGAGGTTGACGTTATTCCGAATGCCACCGTTATCATTGTCATTGGCCAGTACGATTTGTCGCGGCTGGTAACGGTCTATCAGCTGCTGTATCGTATCGGGAGCTCCGGTTGACATATTACCCGCTGTGGCTACGTATAGTCTTTTTTCCCCTTCCAAGGGTGGTTTCATCTGGTGAAAGCTCATGTTATCAATGGGGTTCTCCGCAATAATTAACCGGTCGGCTTTCTGACCATTCATTACCTTCACATTGGAAACCCAGATGCCGTCTCCGCGTGGTTGCTCAACGATCTTAACGTTGTCATTTCGCACTATCAACGCAACCGTCCCTTCACCATTCTTGATGGGGAACGCGGTGTTGATGAACTCCCGACCGCTTGCCCGGTGCAGAAACGTCTGGTTAAAAACGGCTCCCTCGAATTCCTTGGCATGAATCGTCTCCGGTTTCAGGCCTCTGCGTTCCAGATACCCTGTGTCGGTTATTGGCTGGAGGGCAAAGGTCCGAACAACGGCGGCTTCGCGGCTGGGGGCGGGCTGGTCAGCCGCTGGTGTCGGCCGAACCGCTTGCTGCGGCACCTCTCCCAGGTAGCCAGCCAGTTTCTCGTACGTTTCCTTCCAGTCCCCATTTGATCGACGGTATTGAAACTGCACGACCGTACCTTTATCTGCGCTGTCATTCGGATTATAATACATGTCGATGCCGCCTTGCTGGTTCGGATAAACTACGATGTGTTCGCGGGCACCCTGCGGGCCTTTGTACATGGCCACGCTGCTTCCCCCGCTCCGTTGCCGGTCACGTTCGTAACCCTGCGTCGCAGCGTAATCAATCAGGTTGATGCGTTGCTTTATATCGTCAAAGTCGATTCGGCGGGGGTCAAATGATTGGCCGTCCGTTCGTGATGCGGGCGGGTGAGTCTGTGACCGGTTTAAGACGCGCTCGCTTAGAAAAGCGACGTCCTGTCGTTCTTTGATGCCATCAGTCAACTGTTTGCTACGCAGCAGGTCGGCGGGTGAAGCGATGCTGTAGGGCGTATCCGTTTTCGTCATTACGGGAATCCGATTTGGATAGTGATCGGCAAACTGACCTAAGCCTTTGACGTCTTTGTGAAGATTAATTTGGTAAGGCGGCTGGCCAATTATTATTACGTTCTCATCGGTGAAATTACGGGGCTGCATCTTTGCGCCGGTCATTTCCCTGGTTACGTTAATTAGCTTTTGGGCGTTGTCCACGGAGGGATTAACCCACACATCCAGATTATCTGATTGTCGACGGCTACCTAAACTTTGCATCGCCCGCCCCCCAATCACCATGTATTCGACCTGATGCTTATTGAGTATCGTCAAAAATTCTTCCTGGTCCTGGCTCATAGGCGCTGCTCATCGGCTTGTCGTTGACTAAATTCTTCCTGACTTACGGTTTCGATAAGCCAAGGTACGTCGGCCGGTTTGTCGACGTAGCCTACCCGCTGGGTAGTTTCCGCCCGGATCACGCTAAAGTCGACAATTAACCGGTCCCCCATATCCTGTACGTGGGCTCCCAAAGGCCCCTTTACTAGTTTGTTCATGCGGTTAGCTCAAAAAGAAACACGTTAATAAGCAGAGACTGCCTAGTTATCGGATTACGAAACGGGCTCAAACGGCGTTAACAGATGCCCAATTTCATCGTCGGATAAACCTAGAATATCGGCGCAATCCAAAACGATGTTATCCATGTTGGTTCGTAAATCGTGCTGCACTGAAAAGGCGGGTAACGGATCGATGGACCCTTCGTCGGGCTCGGGTGCCAGGGTGCCCCAGAACTTTCCGTACGTTGTTCCGACGGTAACGCCAACAAACTCACCTTCGTCAAATTCGTTCATGTATTCGGGATAGATTATCGGCTTTTCCTGTCGCCGATAGTTTATACTACCCTGACTTCGTCCAGATGCGGCTCGGTGGTCCAGCAAGCTGCCTAAATCAAAATGGGGACCTTTAGTTCGTGTTTCCTCAGCTACAATGACTTCGTGCCGACCGATCAGTTGGCTGGCAACTTTAGCCGTGTCGATATTCGTAGTGTTTCCGTACAGCTGATTTTGTAGCGTACCCAGTAACATTCTGGTTTCTTTTTCACCGTAGTACTTCTGAATCTGCGCAAAATCCTGGCACATGAATACGGTGGCAATCTGCGAACTACGCCCGGTCGCCGGTATTTGCTCAAAGTTAGGAATGTAGATAGTGGGCGCTTCATCCAGCAGGACAATCGAATGGTGCTTGCCTTCCTGGTTCATCAACTTCAATGCTACGGTACAGTACAAACCCAGCACTGGCCGCAGGGCTTCCGATCCACGCTGGCCGCCCAGGCATAGAAAGATGGGGTCGTTCTTCTTGTTCAGATTCATGCTGAAACCAGGATCCGTCGCCGACATTACCCAAAAGATCTCCGGCGTAGCTAGTTTCGCAACGACGACTTGTAAGGTTCCCATCACGCCCGACAGTTGATCAGCAGCTTTATTGTCCATTGCGGTTACTACGCTCATGACGTAACTCAGGCATTCCGCATCCCGGCTTAGCAGTGTCATCATCCGGGAGTAGGGAATTTTGGTTAGTAGCGTTACTACGTGGGGCAGGGTACACTGAAGCGGGTGATGCTTGCGCAAATACCAGATAATGCTTGTTACAACCGCCGTCGACGAGCGGGACCAGAAATCCGGCTTATCGATGTTTTCGGGCTGCAAATTCTTGACCAGTGCAATGGCGTATTCTTCCGCGTGACTAATGCTGGGAAGGTATTCAACGGCAATCGGATTCAACCGGTGCGTGCGGTTCATGTCGTGCATATTCAGTATGCAAAACTTAGCACTTGCCTTCGGATTGAGCTTCCGGTAATGATACGCGTATTCGGTCAGCTCAGGAAATTTAATATCGTAGAGGATGCCGCAGAAATCCTGCTCCATCGACTGCCGGATAAACGGCTTTGCCCACGTATACGTCTTACCCCCACCGGGGCCCGCCACGATAAGGACACCTCGGAATAGTTTTGGCATCTTAACCCACGCTCCCGTTGTTGTCCGAAATTGAAATCCTTTCGCGCTTACCCCTTTCTTACGATCTTCTGGGAGGGGGTTTGGGGGTCCCTGGCGAAGTATCCAGTAACCAACGGCGGCTCCAAACCCGGCGACCATTGTAACGGCAGCCGGCAACAGCCAGGGAAACAGGCCTGGGAAGCGGTGGACACCGGCTAACAAGCCAGCACTCAGTAAAAAGCCGGTTAGCAAAGCGAGTTGCTGGCGTAAGGGTAGTTTCTTACGTCGTCGGGCTTGCCAATAGCTTTTACCCTCATCGGCGTACATAAATAGTACCGTAGTTAGTACCGCAAAGAGCACACGCAGCAACCAACCGGCTTTGACAAAAAACGACAGTACTGTCTGGTACCAAGAAGACTCCCGAGGCTCCACATGAAGCACAAAATAATACTCGATGGCTACGGCCAGCCCAACAAGGGCCGCAATGGCGAGCACGGCGTTCCGGTTTTGGTTCATCGTCTGCGTCTACGCTTACGTTTGAAATCGTCACGGTTTTTAGCCTGGCCACCCTCCTGTGGTAAACTATCAAAGGATAAAGCAGCCAGCAGCGGTTTTAGGTTGACGGGTTGGAGTGGTCGGGTAGAGAGCGTGGGCAAACGATACGCCCCTCCCCTACCCTCTTCATTTTGTGGTAAGCCGTTAGCCACCGGTGCTCTGTTCCCCGACTCTGGCACTGGCGACCCGGCCGTCGTTCCGTTACTGATTTCATAATTTTCAGGTGTGGGCCGAGGTCGTGACCCTCCCCGGTTGAGGCTCACGCGATTATCGCTTGCCGGCGGCCTACTGTCATTAACATGATCCCGCTTTGCCCCGCCGCTTGTTCGCTCCTGCTTGGGAGTAAACCGAGCGTAAATCTGGTTATAGGTTGGCTGCCATCCCTGACGAGCTTCGCTTTCCAATCCACTCAGTGTGCGCCAAAATTTAGCTGAATAGCGCTGCTCTTGGGCAATGCTGTTGATCGAGTTTCGATCCAGGAGCAGCCCGGCCCGGTCAAGACGGTTAAGTTGCCGATCCAGCCGCTGCTGCAACTCAGCCTGTCGAAGTCGTTCGTAAGCCAGACCAGGCGTTTGCACGATTCCCTGACGCGTTTCGTCCTCAAGGGTGGTCAGCGCTTTCCAGAACCCGGACGAATAGCGTTGTTGCTTGGCAATACTGTTCATTAGTTTCTGGTCGAGCGGTAGTCCCAACTGGTCGAGTCGACCCAGTTGCTTTTCCAACCGGTTTGGATTATCACCTGCTTGCAAGCGCTCGTACGCCTGATTAAGCGTAAAAACGTTTCCAGTGCGCACCTCACGCTCTAATCGATTCAGCGTTTGCCAGAAACGGCTGCCGTATTTTTGCTGCTGACCCACACTGGCGAGTACATCGCGGTCAAGCATCAGACCAGCCCGGTCAATCCGGCTCAGTTGCTTATCGAGTCGCTGCCGCTGCTCCTCCTCGGTGAGCAGCTTGTGATAGCCGAACTGCTGAGTGAAGTCCCGGTTGTTATTCTGCAGCCAGGCCCGATAATTAAATTGCTTGGGACCTGAATCTGGGTGTAGCGTCCGATGCATCCTTTTATCCCTGGCTGACACAACAACATGGATATGGGTCTGCGCCCCCCCCTTCTCCTGTCGGTTTCTGGCCAGCCCGGACTGAACTTCCTCATCCTGATTGCGGTGACGCCGACTGGTGTGCACCGTCGCGTACCAGACCAAATCATCCCCCGTCAGCGTTTTTCCAGTACGGCTGTGAAAGTTGGAAGCGTAGTTTTCCATAACCTTTCGTGTGTACTGTTTGAGCTTTTCCGGGTCGTCCTTGATATGCGTTAGTTCGTCCTGGCTTGGAGCAATGACGATGGAATGAAACCGGGCTTCCTTGGCTCGCAACCCTTTTACATTGGTATCAAGGTGTTGCTGCACAACTTCGCCTCTTATTCGATCCTGTGACAGGTTAAAGAAGATCGCCCGGTCTTCCCGCTTTTCCTCCCGTGCTTCGTGTTCTAGATACTTCACCAATTGTCCGGCTGAACCTGTATTTGAATACACGTCACCTCGGCTGGAAGGTAGTACACGCACGACCATTTACACTTCCACAATTTTATTATTTAACATTTTTACATTTTTTGCGCTATGGAATAGGGCTTTATAGTCGGTGTTTATACAATTTTGGTTAAAGCACTGATAGCAAAAAACTATTTTAGGTGAGTTTACAGAACCACTCGGTCAACAAGCTATTCTGTTCGGTGAAGGCTATTCCTGGTCAGAAGATGATTCTGTTTGTTTTGTGATCAACTCGGCGTACCGTTGTTCGTATCGCTTTCCTCCCCAAGCTTGCAGTCGGGCTAACTCATCAGGATCATCTTTGTACTGATAATACATGAGATTAAGCACCAGATCGCTCGTCAGATAGGCGTAGGTACTGATTTCGCGTAATCGAGCCAGTTCCGTTTGATCAACTGCCTGTTGCTGTTGCATCCGATTTTCAACCCGCTCCAGGTGTTCTTTCACGGGGTCCATGTACCACCGCTCGTGCGTTTGCAAATAGGCAATGATTCGATCCGTTGTGCGTAGAATCGTTTCCCGTAGCGGGTTCTTATCCTCATCTTTCAACGGATCATAGTCCAGTTCTAAGTAGTGCGTTAAGGCTTTGGCCATATAGTCCGTCAGGGTAATTTTGGTTGGTTTTTGGCCCCTTGGTGCTCGTTTTTTGGCTCGTTCGTTAATCCTAGCGACCTGTTTTCTAGCCTTTTCGACGAGTTCATCATGAATGCGAATTGGTGAAGTATTCATACTAATAATCAGAGAGTTACAAGATTTGTAGTAAAATAATTAACCTAACATACTAATTGACAATACATTGTGAAAGTATTTACTACAAATAACAACGAAAAAAGCAGCTATGCTGCTGATTAACAACGTCCTGTGTTGTTCTATCTTGCTCAGATAAAAGTAAGGAGGCAAAACCAGTGTACAGAACACAAACACTCTCTTTCGGCGGAAAACCGGCCATAGTCTCCTTTAGTGAAGAAGCAGTAGTGTATGTTTCACTAAATAAAAACTGATTCTATTGGTAAGATCGCTTAGCTCTTGGGCCTTTTCAAGTAATTAGCTTTGGTCGTAGGTTACTACCCTGAACGTTACCTGGTTGTATTTGCTAGGACTGGCTGAACTATACATTCTAGTATGATACAAATCCTTAATAATACTGAAACAGAGACGATTACATCCAAACAGGAGCAAATTGTTATTTTGATAAAATATCAAATTACATAATTATATTTATACAATATAACACTTTACTTCTTTTGAAGAAAATAAGCACTCATCCCCTACTGTATCCTTAGTGATTACATATTTACACTAATATTATTTTTAATATTTATAGAATAACATTTTTATATTTTCACACTTACCTCAACTCCAATCTCGAAGTGTATTTGACAGTGTGCGTGAAATCATATAATCACAAAATAATAATTATATATAATTGTGAAAATTAAAATATATTATTTCACAATTATATATAATCACACAAATTTAAAGAAAGAAAAAAGTCAATAAGATTTATTTAGTGAGATGAAGGCTTTTTTTCCCTTACGAATTTTCAACCTTTTGTCAATCCAATGCAGGATCTGTTTTTGACTGTAAATTGATCACGAACTCTATAATCCCGTAGTGTCTTAGCGACGCTACTCATTCCTACTAACAGGCCGCTAATAAAGTCGACGCTAAAAAGCTGTTTGTTATGTTGCCCTCTGGATTTCCTTCAAATGGTTCATATAGCGGGTTGACATCTATTACCGTTTAGGATACCAGGAGGGATCATAGCCTGATCGGGCAATCCGTATTTTATCAAGGCTGTGGCGTTTGTCGATTGTTTCCGTTACCCTGTACAAAGTGATCAGCCGTTGGTCAGAGCCAATCGCAAATAAATAGCCTAGCTGTGCCAATAGGAACCAGAGCCAAATGAATTATTTCAACTTCTGATAGTGATAGCCAGATTGAAAAAATTTATGGCAGCTAAGGTGTAATTTTCTAGTTCCGGATGTGCTGGCAGTAGGGTGGGGGAGTCCTACCGTCTGGCGATGCGTAGCATAACCCTGTTAGAGTACAGGTATTTTAAGAGTATACTTTTGCGGTAATAAAAGCGGACATTATGCGCATCAAAACGTCAATAAGCTCCCTCTCCCCATAGATTTTCACAGTCCTATCTACCTCCAGTGTGATTAGTTGCCCATCTGCGAGTACTCGTCTGTTTTTGCTTATCAGAATTGGCTCGAAATTAACTATTTGCTATATTATCTACTGTTTATCAGGTAATTATATAAAAGGTTATTTTATTATTATGTTATTTTATAAAATAACATTTATGTTGAAAAACATTTTAAGTATTTATATCACTTCTTGCTCTTACTTACGGGTACTATTTTATTATTTACATATTACATGTTTAATTATCCATTGTTTTTATTAATAATCTTCTAGGGGTTGGCTATAAAGTAAATATTCACAAATATACATTTTTACAATTATATAAAATCATAATATCATGATTTTATATAATTGTAAAAATGTATTACTCAGTTAGGAGGGAAGAAAAATAATGAAGCGTGGATCCTCACTGTAGCAAGCTTACTCTTTAAAACAAAGATTTCAGTAGACCTTATACCTTCCGGATTAAACTCCAACTCAAAAACAGTTCTTCTTTTACCTCGTGGTATTTGCAAACCCTGGTATTATCCAGTGCTCTGGCACATCAACTTTTCTCAACATATATGCTTCTTTTAGATAATTGAATCTGATGAATGTTGACTATTTTCGTTCTTGAGGCTCTCATCCACCTGTATGAGCCCTCTATGTCGGATATATCGAGACTCCTTCAGGTATGACCTTGTATGAATTCAATCGCTTGTCGGAAACTGCTCAACTCAGTGCCGTCTGGGAACGAAGTAATTTCGTGGTCAGTCGCCGGGAAGGTCCCTATCTACTGAATCTTTATGCCATTGATGCCTTTTGGGTCGAGGTTCGTTACCATCCCCGCCTGAATCAAATAACGGGGTGTCGCGCCTTTCGGAGCACGGTGGCCTTAACGCCTTATCTAGCGGGTTTTAGCTTGGTTGATCGGTTAAACATGGATACCGATTCCGAATGATCATCGAAGCAGCGCGCTGGTCAAGGGGATTGATAACCCCAAAGCACTGGATCAACTCTCCTGGGGTGTGTGTAGAATGGAGCACCTGAGCAGCGGAAAGTCCGGCTAGGTTTGACGGGGGCTTTTTTTGAGTTTTACCCCGGGGTCGACTCAGGCATTTTATCCGTAAGCCATGCGTTCCTGGGGAACGGCTTCTTGGTTAAAGGGCCAAAAAGCGACCCGAAATAGAGTTGGAATCATTCTTTGAATTTTACCCACATGCCTGCCCATATCTTCCGCTATCAGCTACCCAAAAAAGCCATCAAATCCGATTGTCCGAGTTGCGGCCAAACACACCGCAAAACCTTGAGTCGCTACATCGACACCCAAACCGGCCAACTCCTGCCCGACGCCTACGGCCGCTGCGATCGGGAAAGCAACTGTGGCTATCACCTCAATCCCTACCACAAAGGCCCCTCCGGTCAATCGTATGCCAAGCAGGTTAACGACCAGGCTCATGTTGGCCCAATCCCAAAGGCATGGTTTACCATGGCGGCTCGACAGAAGCATAAGGGCATCCTGAAAGGGGATATCATCGCCCATCTGATGCAATTAGAAGGGGCCCGACTCGAGCAGGCGGAATGGGTTGCCAACTTCGTCTTTGACCAATCATCGACCGCGAACCGACCCCTTAAGCCCGTAATGGGTATCCCAACCCGTCAAATCAGCCCGCTTTACACCATTCCCGAGGAGGTGTTTACCCAGTCCCTGGGCCATTATGACCGCAATCAGTTAGCCCGCCTGTTAGCGCGTCATTTTGGGGATACCGTGGCCGACCAACTATTAAAACGCTTCAACATAGGCACGTCTGGACGTTGGCCCGGGGCCTGTGTGTTCTGGTATATTGATGAGCAGCAACGCATCCGGGGCGGACAGATCAAACTCTTTGACGAGACGTTTCACACGGTCAAATACGTGATTAAAGCAGGCGAAAAACGCAGCCGCACCACCTGGGTCCATTCGGCCTATGCCCGACGGTGCGATGCCCTACAGCAACCCTATCCCGCCTGGCTGATGGCCTATCTGGATGAGCGAAATGAGGTGCAAAAATCCCCTTGCCTCTTCGGCTTGCCGCAACTCTTAACCGCCGATGCCAACCAGCCCGTTGCCATCGTCGAAGCACCCAAAACGGCTATTATCAGTACGGCTTATTTTCCGGGCTTTATCTGGATGGCCGTGGGCGCATTGTCGTATTTGAATGCGGAACGATTGGCCCCCTTACGGGGTCGCCGCATTGAGTTGTTTCCTGATCTGTCGACTGACAGGCGTGCGTTTGATCGCTGGAATCGGGTAGCGGGTGAGTTGGTAGGGGATGGGTTTGCGATCACGGTTTCGAGCTATCTGGAAGATAATGCCACGGAGCAGGAACGAGCCATGGGTGCCGACTTAGCCGATTTCTTACTCGAACAATGGCCTGATCACGCCTCTCAGGAGGAGGCGTAAAAAGCGATTTGCATTAAATGTATATCCTGAAAAACGGGGATTTTTTGTCAGGTAGTCAGCGTACTGGTGAAAAAGTGAACCGGCTCTTGCCGCCTGATCACCAGCGCATCGACCACGAACGCGATACCTTTCCCATCCTGATTAGACAGGGCCTTACCCCTTGATACATTGATAAATCGCCTAACGACTAACATCCAGCGCATACCCAGCTAATGAGCAAAAAACTTGAGGGCAATTAATCAGAGGTTTTTGTGAACTGTAATAGAGTAGGAGGGAAGAAGCCAAAAACGGGCCTTTTTGCGTCCAATAAACCCGTTTAGTTTAATCGTTCAACGTTTTCGGACATAATGAGGTTTAACTGAACAGTCTAGTCCATCTATAGCTCGATTACATGAATGATCTAAGTTTTTCTACTAATTGATAAACAGTCGTACTTGATTCCTCTTCAGCCGGGTTTCGGTAACCTGATCCATTGTCATACTGGGCATATAAACGCTGGGCATTCTCAATCGCTAGTTGTTGTCGCTCCAGTAGTACCTGAAACATTATGCGTGCAGTATCTTTATGTTTGCTATAGAGGAAGCCAATCAAATCGCCTAATCGATTTGCATATTGGTTTCGATGCAGTGGACCCGATACATAGTCATAGTGTAGTAAAAACCACAGTTCAAATGCCTGGTTGCTATAAGCTACCTGAAAACCAATTGATTGTGCCACTCTAATGGCGTTATTAAAAGTTTCTGAAGGTGTCTCATCCCGATCAAAAACCACCCAATAATGGTCATATTCTTTGCCATTATTATTCTCAATCTTACGACGTTTGATCGCAGCCTGCACTACTGCCATGGCATCACCTGTTGTAACAGGTAATGCTCGAACGGTAGCCGTTGTCAATCTAAAGGCATTGAAGTATAGAGGCTCTGTATTTTCACCTTCACACAAAATAAGAAAGGACTCTCGTTCAGGACGAAATGCAGGCCTCCGATGGATTGAGTATTCCCTATGCGATGGTTTACTCATGTGCAGGGATTTCT
This sequence comes from Spirosoma sp., assembly GCA_028288385.1. GTDB lineage: Bacteria > Bacteroidota > Bacteroidia > Cytophagales > Spirosomataceae > Spirosoma. The sequence continues at coordinate 7,970 of JAQBNX010000047.1, read as the reverse complement.
TCTGCCATTGGATCTCGTTCAAAAAGAGCATCAAAGTTGCCTAGATAGGGAATGCCCCCATACTTTCCGGCAATGTAATTTTTTTCTAATTGTTCATCGTTCCGAACAGTTTTACCACCAGGTTTGTAGTCGGTAAGCGCATAAAGTTGAGTAGCCCCAAGACTATCCTTTTCTGTAAACCAAATCTGGTCCCGCCTAAAAAGGCCAGCACTTAATAAATTGGTATCGTGCGTGGCAAATACAAACTGAGCGTTTCGGGGATTGGTCAAAGAACTGTTGAATAGCTGCACTATTCGTTGCGTCAATAGTGGATGCAGTTTCGTATCTAATTCATCTGCAATCAAAACACCGCCATTGTCTAAATGCCATAGGATAAGCCCTATAAGATTAAAAAATTTTTGGGTGCCTTGGGATTCAAACGAATTGAATGGCATCGATATGGATTTAAATTGACTTGTTCTCGCATCCCAGAATACCCTGGTTGATTTTAATCCAATATTTTGGATGCTCGTCTTCATCCTATAAGAGCCTTGAAGGTATTCAGTCAATGCAGTTGGATTTGATGGAATCCAGTCTCCTCCATAAAATTTAGTTGGTTTTACCACAACCTCGGTTAATGTCTTTTTTTCAGGTCGTATTAGTTCAATATCTTCAATCCCTAGATCGGCGTCCCGTAACAGATTTAATATACGTTGTTTGTTCTCGGGTTTTTCTAAATATTGAATAGTGTAATCTCGGAATTGATAGTCTTCCGTTCCTTGTATACAACGTACATCGGATGCCCAGTTCTGAACAGTTTGACAGGTTTCGTCATTAAATAGCGCCCCTAAATTTAGTAGCAGTGCTGTCTGCGCTACCATTTTGTTATTCTGAAGTTCGATCAGTTTTTTGTAAGGTCTGTTTATGCGTAGCTCAACACTGGACCTGTCGAAAACATACGTTTCCTGTTTGCGCCGGATAAAGAGCCATTCTGCTATAACAGCTTGCTGTTGCACTTCAAACCCATATCGATAAACCACATTATTCATAACAAATATGGCTTCTAATAAAGTGGGCTCGCCGGGCGATTTCTGATCAAGCACAAAGGGACTGTACGAACTAACTGCTGAGCCGGTTGGAGGGGCAAGTGTGATGCTATCAATGAAAAATTCTATGGCCCGTAGCAAGTTACTCTTGCCACTAGCGTTAGCTCCGTATACGACTGCCGACCGTAATACATCAAGCTCTCCAGTGGCTACTATCAAATTATTAGATAAATGCTCTTGTTGCTCTTTTAAACCGGAAACGGCAACGAGACTAAAGATCTGCTCGTCGCGGATAGACATGAAGTTTCTAATTCGGAAATGAACTAACATAGCGGTTTCGTTGTGGTAAAAACACAAAATAGTCACTATTTTAGTTCAATTTCAACTAATCTATAGCAGGAAGCGATCCGCTCTTCTCTTTCGCTTCTTCAAAAATGCCTAAAAAGAACTTCTTAATCGAATTATGATCACGAGTTCGAAAGGCATCTAACAACTTCTTCAAACTAAAATTAACTGCATCTTCACGCCGGAGAAATTTCTCGTTTTCTAAGACTATACCCAATGACAATTCCACAGTTTTATCAAGGTCAACCATGGACATATAGACCCGGCTACTCCCAACAGATAGCATGGGGCCTATTAATTCGATAGTAGGGGCTTTTGATAGGACAGCCAGTGCAACGACGAGTCTGTCGGCCCGCTGAACCTGAACATGACGCCAATACCAGTTTAGCAAACGCCTGACTGCCCTTACCTGCGGTCGGTTGACCGTTGCTCCCTGTACGAATGCCCAGGTAGATCGAAGAATCAGATCTAATTGTTCTTCCAGAAATTCTTTTTCCCGTTTTTTCGCTTTCTCCGGTTCATAGAATAATGTATAGTCAAGTTGATGCAGCAATGCGTATAAATCTGCCTCATAATCAAGCTTTTCCAGGCAGTTGGCAAATCTGCCAATCAGCTCTACATTGTATTTATTAAGCGAATGGTGGATATGCAGATATTCGTGGAATAAGAATAATCGGATGAGTTGTTTCAATTCATCATCATCGCGACAGGCATTCGATAAATCAATAAGCAGTGAATCGCTTAATTCCCATTCATTTGAATCAGTAGGATGCCCATATTCAGTAGGTCTTGGGTGATTACTCACGGTGTCTTTAAGATCAACAACTTCCCAGATAGGTGGAAGCCGGGGAAATGGATTGGCAATTATTAGGTCTTCATGATTAGTTAGATACTCGAACCAAATACGCTTTTGGTCGCGAGCTTCCCGTTTCCTGGTCTCGGCATAATGCTGAACTTGTTTCAGAACTTCAGGCCAGATGTTTGTACGAATTTTTCGCGCTCTCGCTTTCTGCTTCGGCGTTAGTGTTCTGGTGGCGGATTCTGCTTCTTCGCCAGTGAGATAGATTGCTTTTTTTTGTGATGGCTGATCAGGGACTATACGGAATCGATACGTTTGAATGGGAATATTGTTCCGTAGCTGTAGTTCCTGTCCAATTACAAAACAAACTGGCACAGGAGCGGCAACAAACAAATGAATTAAATTTACATTCGGACGATACTGCTTAAGTTCCGCTAATGCTTGCCGGAAAGTTTCCCGTACATGTTGTACATCAGCTGGTGACTGAACGATACCAGCTCCAATCATTGGTGTACGTCCATCTCCAAGATGAATCCGGATATCAGCTAAATGATCTTTGCCAACAGCTTCCTCTACATCTGCATCAGCAACAAAAGCAGATAGCTCGACACGAATAATTGCTGAACCCGTCAATGGAAGTACAATTTTAGGCCAATCATTCGTAACCACATTAAGCGTGTTCTCAGTTGCCCGCCATTCCCAGGAGTTTTTATCGCGATCCCATCCAAAAACATCCACGTGGTACTGATCACTTAAAAATGCACCCAGCGCAATAATATGTGGCACTTCAGCTATACCAAAATAGGCAATCTTAACATTTTTTTTCTGGTCCGCATACTCACGGATTTTACGCGCTTCATTAAGTATATAGCCTTCTGATTCAGTCCAATCCCCCCCTTCAATTGGATATGCTTGCATATCCACCAGGACAGGGTGCTGCGCCAAACGTGTTTCATCTTTGCTAAAAACTTCCAGTACTTCGTTCTCACTTATAGCCCGCAAACCTGACTGGCGTATAATCATTACGTTTGTGGCAGTTGTCATACCTGTATTTGTTAGGGTAGCAGAATAAGTTGATAATAGGAAAAAGGCTGACGAAGTGCTTTCCAAACAGCAATGGAACTTGTGCCGAGGATGGCAAAAAACAATTCATTCTGGTTTGCAGGTAAGCGATCTAGTTGCATCTGCCAACTCGCAATGTCAAGCGTCGATTGTACGGGATTAGGTTCAGGATGTGTATGCCATTCGCCCAGGTAGTTACAAGTCCCATCGCTTTGAAACCAACGGTCATTTATTACTTGCTGGTGGCCATAAGATCCACGCCGAAAATGAAACCGGCTACTCCGATCGGTAGGTAATGGCGTCGTAATTTCATCAACCACAACATCCGGGCTATTTATGATAAAACGACCCAGTAACAAACCACCGGATTCGGGCATATTAGATTTTACCTGCCTGTATCGATGCATCTGATTGACCACTAGCCCGGGTAATTTGAAATTCCCTATATTGTCAGCAAATAGTAAATCAGAGCACTTCGTTTCCATTTAGTTAAGATGACAAATGGGACAATCAGTACGATGAAAAGACGTCCGCTGATTAATTAACTCCTGTTCCGTAGATTCATATCGGGAAGTGAGTTGAAAACCCCCTTCTTGGAAAATGGTACTATCACCTTTCCAGGAACAAATTTGGTTAGATCCTTTGCCGGCTAAAGAATTTAAGGCCATGCGCACTGTCTGTTCGGCTGTACGCAGCACATCTAATGATCCAAAAGGCGTAAACAAGCTGCCACAACCAGCTAAATCCTTCAGAAATGATTGGCCTGGTAAGGCGAAAGAAGCCCGATTGGCTAAATAACCATCCTCCGTAAACTCATAAATACATTGTAAGCAGCCGGGCTGGTCATGATATTGCTCAAGTAATGTATGTCCACCGATACCATAGGGGTCTAACCACGTATAAAGCGCTGGTGGGCTGGATTTTCTTCTCCGGAGAGACTCGTTTAAATATAGGTTTATTGTTGGTTCGCCGGTTGCAATAACAATTAAATCAAAGTCTGACCAGGCAAATTTCTTTGTACGGATCAACGTTTCGATTCGCTCAGCAATAGCAGTTACCCGAATGTAGGGTATCCGAAGTTCCAAATCGCTCTTAACTGCGTCTACTTTTGACAACCCAACTGCATATTGACCAACAGGGTGGCGAAAGACATTTTCTGCACTTAACACGTCTTTATCAACTAACGTCAGACGTCCTACTCCCGATCGTGCTAATTCTACTGCCACAGATGCACCAACTGATCCACAACCAATTATAGCGACATGTTTGGTTTGTAAGTTCAATGAACTACCTCCGCGCGCCATTAAATAGCCCCGATCCAGACGGTCCAGAATAATTGGCTGTATTTTATGAACCAATGAAGCTTCACAAAGTGGATAAGCATATTGTACCCCAGAAAACGTAATGCCGAATAAAGCCCAGTCACCGCCTGGCCGGGGCAATCCAAGAATAACTGTCTCAACTGATTTCCACTTGCGCGTAGCGCGCTGGAGATTGTGTTTTGTTTTTTCGGATGTATGTAATTTGATAATCTGATGAATATCCTGAAGAGACCACATTGCGCCAAAAGAGGGCGGAATTAAAGGTATTCCCTTTTCCAGAGGAACATAGAATGCTTTTTTTACATTAAATACCTCATCCCGCAATTGGGGGGAAAACGAGCGAATCGTTTGCTCGTCGTCGGCTAAGTAAATTGATTGTTTTTTCTTGTTAGGCGAACCTGTAGCCAGAATGATTTTCTTAAACGATTCTGACGGTTTTACCAGAGATTGTATCCACCCTGTGTTAGGTAAACGGCTCCAGTATTCTGCGAATCCGTCTGTGAAGTCGACCGTATTTTCTCCCCGGTACCCGCGTGACAAGGTTTCTCTGGTTCTTTGTAAAGCATCCCGGACCACAGCTGCTGGCTGATGATAATTTACGAACTGACCATCCCCTCTAACGTAACACGCATAACCATCTGCTTCAAGATGGGGAATAAAGCCAAGCGCATTGGCAGGTTGGATATAAACAAGTGGTACACTGAGTGGAAAAGACGACTTGAATCCAACATCTACCATAATAGGTTGTCCATCAATATCTATCTCTCCCCGTATAGCTGCTTCTGCTCCCCGCTCTTTGTACAACCGAGGTAAGGGTATAAGACGCACCCATGTTCCTGATAAACTTCCTGCTTCAAGTAATTTATGTACTATTGTTTCTAACTCCGGATTGGGGCTGCTAGTCATTTTTTACGCTGATTCGTGTACCCCAACTATACCCGTGGTCGCAGAACGTTGAGCCGTCTGGGTTTTCGCAGGTACTGGAAAATCAGCACCAAATGATTTGTTTTGTAGCGATTGGCTGCCAGTCACTGGATCCGCATCCTGCTCAGCGTTAACCAACATAACATAAAGATCTGTTAAATTCTGTTCAAACGTTTTCATCTGGTTATCGGTCATCTTGGCGAATAGATCATTATTTGGTTCGACAGGTAATTTAACCGTCAGACGTCGAATAGAATCAACCCAGGAAATAGTCTGGAAATTATCAATCATAGCCTTGACCAAGGATTTTAGAGCCCCTAAGTCATTCATTTTGCCACTGAACCAGTCCGTATAAGCTGGGGAAAACCAGTAGTAAGCAGCCACGGAAAGAGCAACACCACGTGGAGAGGCAAAGCCAGCCTTGCTAAAATTAAAGTCTTTCCAACGTTTTAGATAGCGTAGAATACGTCGAAATTGCTTACGGTCATTGCCACTAAAACGTTCGCTAAGTAATTTAGCCAATGTGGCTGGGTCATCCGCAAGCCACTCTCGATTAATAGCTAATGAATTCAGTCGACCTGTAGCCAGATAGGTCTTTCCATCTACATTCCCGGCTGAGTAAATAGCGATATCAACGTGATAGACATATTCACCATTTTTCTGATAAAATACAGTCACGCATGGACGGCGAATCCGAACATCTTTCGTGTGACCCTCTAAGGCTTCATGGACTCGTTTCTTTAACGTAACCGGGTCAGGATAATCCTCTTTGCTGCATAAAAAATAAAGTCCCTGATCAATGTCGTAATCACCGTTCAAAGGCTTTATCCCTGTTCCCAGCTCATAAGAACCCTGGTTACGGAAGTAAAACTCTGGACATGTTTCTCCATATTTTTCAAAAACGGCTGGAAGATAATCCTCGATTTTTTTACGTACAATGTCGCGTTTATCCCGTAGAGTCTGCTCTTCCTCAAAACGGCCCAAACAAATGGTCTTATTAAACTGCTCGAACTGGGTTTGTAAGTCTGCCATTGAATTAGTTAGTAGATGGTATAGCTTTTAACACTAGCCTTTCGGCTAAATCATACATTTTTCAGCGTTGGAAGTCAATGAATTCCTCCGCCATTCCACTGTTTGGTAACCAGCCAGATTTCATAGTGGTATAACCATTCTGAAATCCAGGGAAGAACACGGTGAGCCAGAAGCATCCCGTCATGCCATTCTTTCCCATCAGGAAAATAAAGGCATAGTTCTTCCCCATCATACGTATGGGGAAGAGTAACATTGGGCAAGGTGGTTAGCAAAGGATCCATGACCTGTACAGCAGGCCGACGGCCAATACGGTATGTCAACCTAACTTTATAGGTCAGACTGATAAGGCTCGGAGTGACCCACCCCCACCAGCGTAATTCGTCCCGCTGCAGAGTGAATTTGCTGCCTGGCATAACCCGGCATAGCAATTCACCCTGAGTAGGTAATGGCACCCGCTGCCCTTTATCGTGAGCCATAAAAATGGTGATTGGAAACTTTGATGCCGCCTGCGGCACCTGACAACAAGCCCGTACCCCGATCCATTGACAAGTTTCCTGATTCCCGTACTTGGCGTGTCTCATCACCTAAGGAATTTAGGGCCCGGGTGACAATATCTTCACCAAAATGCGCTTTTAGATTGACGGCTACATTTGGTAAGCCTCGTAACTTGTCTAACTTGTTAAAATCAAGCTGAGCCTGATTAACCCAGGTGAAAAATTTCTCAGCTTTCTTTGGGTTACCTTCCCATTTATCAGCGAAATTCTCTAATGGATTGACTGGATTTTCAACAATAAACACACCTCGCTCAAAACGGATTAAGCTGGGAATCGCGGCTAAAATGTTCTTCATTGCAGAAAGCAAATCCGTTTCATTTTGATATGCCCAGGCAGCCAGCGTCGTGATAATTATTGATATTGGTTTATCTTCATCATCGCCAAGCATGATATCCCGGTGACGTTTCAGTAATTGTACAACCTGCTGAAGGACTGTTTTTACCCGGTGTGCAGGTACATCTTCTACCTTCATCCGCATCTCATTGGCCAGCGTTTGCTGTGCCAGGGCAAATGCAACGCTCATCCGTGAATAAAACCAGCGGGCGTATCCTTCCGGATTAGCTCTGGGCCAATCAATGTCTGTTCCCCATGTTTCGCGATCGGTAATGCAAAGTGCATGTTGAGCCAGTTCTACGGGTACTCCAGCCAGTAACAACCAGTCATATGTATCTGGAATAGCGGGCAAAATGTCCATATGAAATCGTTCGGCTTCGTTATAATCCAATCGCCAACATCGCCTACCTTCTTCATCCAGCATGCGCAAATAATCCTTATGGGCTTTCAACCGATCGCCTACCATCTTTTTTAGGCTCTGCTGGGATACCGCATGTTGGTTAATTAGAAGTCTACAAACCAGATCAATATCGTATTCATCCCGATTGGAAAGCGGCTTAATGACCGTTCCGTA
>JAQBNX010000672.1 GCA_028288385.1 Spirosoma sp. | reverse complement strand
TTACTAGCTGGCCTGCTCTTTTATGCTACCTGCTCCGCACCAATAACACCCGTCGATGTTGCTCAGCGTGTCGAGTGCTAATTCATCAGATCTGGGAGACCCTGCCGATACGAATCACCTGATGGTGACCCGTATTGCGCCCTACGCTTCATGCTGACCACAAAAGTCCCTGTTCCCGCTTAGCTTGCTATTAAACAGATTGACGGAGAAACAAGAGTAAGCCATTAAAAAACAAATACCAGCCTTATTCCTCCGTTCAGCCCTTTATTCGCTGGGCATGGTAATCGTTTATTTGTTGTTAAATACAATACTTACCGGCCACGTCTGGGATAGAATGGTGGTCAGTAAATCGGCGTTGACGGTTGAATACTGTGAATTCAATAACGTCGACAAGTTTTTTCACCAGTCCATGAATACGTATTCCAACATTATCTACTTTTTCTTTGGAATATTCATTTGTCAACTAACCTGGGCCGATTACAAAAACAAAGAAAGATCTTACCAAAACAGGCTACAACAGTTTCCGGCGCTTTCGTTTCTAATGGGGGGTAGTTTCATTTATCTGAGCGTTGGCAGTGCTTTTTTTCACGCGTCGCTGACCTGGGTGGGGCAACGAATGGACATGAACGGAACCTACAGCCTGAGTATTTCGCTGGTGTGCATCTGCCTGTATCACGTTTTTTATAAACAAGCTTTGTCGGATCGGGCCAAAAAACGAATTACGGGTGCTGCTCTAGTGATGATCCTGGCCTTATATCCGCTTTCGCTGCTGGTGCCGAGCAGTATTTTGCTTCCCTTTTTTATCCTCACGATCTGGGTCTTGACGGTAATAAATTACGCTCAGTTTAGAAAGGAACGATCACTTCTGTTCGCTCTACTCAGTATCCTGTTAATTATTGTCGCTTTTAAAATTCGCCAGTTGGATGTACAAAAAATAAACTGCGATCCCTACTCGCTATATCAGGGCCATTCAGTCTGGCATTTGCTGGCTGCGCTGAGCAGCTTTTTAAGTTATTCGTTTTTCCGGTTTACGGCTTCCGTAACGCAATCTCAAAACGCCCCATTCCTCACCAACAGCGCACGTAGCGAGTAGGTGGCTGTTGCCCCGTGACTGATCTGGGACCTTTGCCGAAAAGACAAATGCTGCTAATTGGCCTATCTCGTTGCTTCTGGCTATTTTTACTGATTCACAACCGATCACTATGCCCACTCTCTGCTCAGCCCGGCTAACGCTCTCTGCTTTTGCTCTTTTTCTGACCATGATCTGCTGCACGGCGCAGCCCAACAGGAATAGTGTCTCGGCTCCTTCCCTTCTGACCGGTGCGGACCAAACCAACCTGTACCTGCCCATGCTGCAGGGCAAACGCGTTGGGATGGTCGTTAACCACACATCACGGATTGGGCAGACGCACTTGGTCGACAGCCTGCTGGCCCTCGGCGTATCCATCAAAACCATTTTCGCGCCCGAGCATGGTTTCCGGGGAGAGGCCACCGACGGCGAAAAAATCAGTAACGCCCGCGACCCCCGCACCGGTGTGATGATTGCCTCGCTTTATGGGCAGAACCGCAAGCCGTCAAAAGCACAACTGGACTCGCTCGACGTGCTCATCTTCGATATTCAGGACGTAGGAACACGTTTCTATACCTACATCAGCACCATGCACTACGTAATGGAGGCCTGTGCTGAGAACAAAAAACCACTTATTGTGCTGGATCGGCCCAATCCTAACGGCCACTACGTTGACGGGCCGGTGCTGGACCCCAAATTCAAATCGTTCGTGGGCATGCACCCCATCCCGGTTGTTCATGGGTTGACGGTGGGCGAGTTGGCCCGGATGATTAACGGCGAGGGCTGGCTCGGGCCGGGCAAGTCGTGCCCGCTGACGGTGGTGCCGGTAAAAAACTATACGCACCAGACGCCCTACGTGCTGCCCGTGCGTCCCTCGCCCAATCTGCCCAATCAGCAGGCGGTGTTGCTGTATCCATCCCTTTGCTTTTTCGAAGGAACCGTGGTGAGCGTTGGACGCGGCACTGACAAACAATTTCAGGTTATTGGCTCACCTTATACTCAATATGGGCCGTATCAGTTTACCCCGGTTGACAAGCCCGGTGCTGTGAATCCGCCGTTGGAGGGCAAACTCTGTTACGGGCTGGATCTGTCGACGGTGCCCATATCGAGGAAAGGCATGATGCTGGATTATTTCTTTGATTTTTTCAACCGGGCATCCGACAAAACGAAATTCTTCCTGGCCAACAACGGCATCGACCGGCTGGCGGGTACGGATCAACTGAGGCTGCAGATGCTGGCGGGCGTTTCGGCTCAAAAGATCCGGGCAAGCTGGCAGCCTGCCCTTAGTGCCTATAAGCAAACCCGCCAAAAGTACCTGTTATACCCTTAATGGACGTAGTGAGCAGAACGAATAACTCATCGTCAATCACGCATAACTCCCTTTCAGGTCCTAACTTTGCATTTTAGAGACCTACCATGGCCACCGAGCAAATTCTGATCCTTGATTTTGGTTCGCAGTACACCCAACTCATCGCCCGCCGGGTGCGCGAACTGAATGTTTACTGCGAAATTCACCCCTACAATAAAGTTCCTCATATCAGTTCTGATGTAAAGGGCATCATTCTGTCTGGTAGTCCCTCGTCGGTGCGGGATGCCGATTCGCCCAATGTACACCTGGCTGCATTTCGGCACAGAATGCCCCTGCTGGGCGTGTGCTACGGAGCGCAATTGCTGGCCCACAGCAGCGGGGGCGAGGTGCAGGCGTCGGCCATTCGCGAATATGGCCGGGCTAAACTCGGTACCGTGGACGATGGTAGCCCGTTAATGCACGGCATCGATCCTCACTCGCAGGTCTGGATGTCCCATGCCGACACAATCACGAGCGTCCCTGACAACTTCCGGATCATTGCCTCTACCGATACGGTCAACGTAGCTGCGTTTGAAGTTGAGGGAGAGCCAACCTACGGTATTCAGTTTCACCCCGAAGTAACGCATTCGTTGCAGGGCAAAATGCTACTTCATAATTTCGTGGTCGACATTTGCGGCTGCTCACAGAACTGGACCGCCGAGTCGTTTGCCGACACAACCATTGCCCAGCTAAAAGATAAATTAGGCGATGACAAAGTCGTCTTGGGGCTGTCGGGTGGGGTAGACTCGTCGGTAGCGGCTACGCTCATTCATCGGGCCATCGGCAAAAACCTATACTGCATCTTTGTCGATAATGGCCTGCTGCGTAAGGACGAGTTCGAGGGTGTGCTGGAGTCTTACAAATCGTTGGGGCTGAACGTAAAAGGTGTTGATGCGAAGGAACAGTTTTATACCGCTCTGGCGGGTCTGACCGACCCCGAAGCGAAACGCAAGGCCATTGGTCGAACGTTTATTGAGGTGTTTGACCACGAAGCGCACCTGATCGAAGGCGTGTCGTGGCTGGGGCAGGGGACCATTTACCCCGACGTAATCGAGTCTGTTTCCGTAAAAGGCCCTTCGGCAACCATCAAATCCCACCACAATGTGGGTGGCCTGCCCGATTTCATGAAGCTGAAGGTGGTGGAGCCGCTCAATACCCTCTTTAAAGACGAAGTGCGGGCCGTAGGACGTACGCTTGGCTTGCCCGAAGCCATTCTGGGGCGGCATCCGTTCCCCGGTCCTGGTCTGGCCATTCGGATTCTGGGTGACATTACGCCCGAAAAAGTCGCGGTTCTCCAACAGGTAGATGCCTTGTTCATCGACGGGCTCAAACGCGAAGGGCTTTACGACAAAGTCTGGCAGGCGGGTGCCATGCTGCTGCCCGTGCAGTCGGTGGGCGTCATGGGCGATGAGCGTACTTACGAGCGCGTAGTGGCCCTACGGGCGGTGACGAGTGTTGACGGCATGACCGCCGACTGGGCGCATTTGCCCTATGAATTCCTGGCCAACGTATCGAACGAAATTATTAATCGCGTTAAGGGCGTCAACCGGGTTGTCTACGACATTTCGTCCAAGCCCCCGGCAACCATCGAGTGGGAGTAGCCGCTCTATAGCTAGCTGGTAACTCGTCTGAAAGGTCAGGTGTTTTAGCTGATGGCAGAAATACCTGACCTTTCACTGTATTTTACATGTTACACCGTCCGAATATCTCCTAAGCCTCGGTCCAATAGGGATATAGGCTCTCTCACCCACGATCTTTAGTAGCTTATCAGTTCCCCAATACAAAACGCTCATCCTGTCCTATGATAGATGAGTCGAATGGTCTGTTTGATGGCCGTTCCCTAATTACTTCTCCTCTATAATCAATTAGACAGCTCTTCTTCAACCATTCGGGGATGCTTCGGTTGAAGCAAACACACTTGTCCTTTGATGCTGATAGGTTAGTTGGCGCTGAGTTGCTGTATCCTCCATCACATGGCTGGTACAACAACCAGATCACGGGAAGGCTTATTAGACTTCATTTTCGATGGGAAGGAAATACGCTACAAAACGAAAGATAGCGGTCATTAGCGAGCACGCGTCCCCGCTGACGGTGGTAGGTGGTGTTGAAGCCGGTGGACAGAACATTGCCGTTGCCGAACTGACCCAGCAACTGGCCCAGATGGGATACATGATTGATGTTTTTACCCGCTGGGACAACGACCAGACACCCGAAATTGTCCATTGGCATAACAACATCCGCGTTATTCATGTAAAAGCAGGCCCGGTTAGCTATGTCGTAAAAGAAGACATGCTGCCGCTGATGGACGAATTCACCCAGCACCTCATCTGGTTCATGCATAATGAGGAAGAACCGTATCACCTCATCCATGCTCACTTTTTCATGTCGGGTCTGGTAGCGGCCAACCTCAAACGAGCACTGGGCATACCTTTCGTTGTAACGTTTCATGCGCTTGGTGAGGTTCGCAGGCAGTGCCAGGGCAATTGCGACCGTTTCCCGGCCGAGCGACTGGCAATTGAAATGCGCGTTATTCAGGAAGCAGACCGCGTAATTGCCCTTTGCCCGCAGGACCAGGATGACCTGTTGACCTTCTATAAAGCGGCACCTGAGAAACTCACAATTATTGGCAACGGGTTTAACCCAGACGAGTTTTTTTCGCTTGAAACCGACATGGCTCGCCGTGTTGTGGGCCTGGCATCGGCTGAGCCGGTTATCCTTCAATTGGGACGGATGGTACCGCGAAAAGGCGTTGATAACGTCATTCAGGCATTGGGCGTTTTGCGTCATCAGTATACTATAGAGGCCAGACTGCTTATTGTAGGCGGTGAAACCGATGACCCAGACCCCAGTTCGACTCCGGAAATCAGACGCTTACAAACCCTGGCCGACGAAGCCGGTGTAGCTGATCTGGTTACGTTTACGGGTAGGCGTGGACGCGAAACGCTTCGGTATTATTACAATGCCGCCGACGTATTCGTAACCACACCCTGGTATGAACCATTCGGGATTACGCCCCTTGAAGCCATGGCCTGCGGAACTCCCGTGATTGGGTCGAACGTGGGCGGCATTAAACATACCGTCCGGGATGGGCGAACCGGCTTCCTGGTACCGCCCAACGATCCGAAAGCGCTGGCCCAGAAGTTAGCCCTGTTGCTTACCAATGCCGCCCTACGCGAACGGATGGGGCAGCGGTCGCGGCAACACGTGCAGAAACACTATACCTGGACCCAGGTGGCCCGACAAACAGCTGATTTGTATGAAGAGATTGTTAGTAACGAGTCTTCCGCTGATCAGTCGCGCAAACAACGCCAGCAACAGCAGAGCCTGCCAGGCCTGATTGCAGCTGGTAAACTAACACTACGGTGAACGGAGCCGTATTCCTTGATAAGGATGGGACACTCGTTGTTGATGTGCCCTACAATGTTGACCCGGCCCGCATTCAGCTGTATCCTGATGCCGGCTTGGCCTTGAAAGGGCTTCAGCAGGCAGGCTATCGGCTGGTCGTTATTTCCAATCAGGCAGGCGTGGCACGTGGTTATTTTGAAGAAACCGCGCTTGATGCGGTCTGGCAAACGCTCGGCGACCAACTTCTACCTTATGGCGTTACGTTCGATGGATTTTACTACTGCCCACACCACCCGGAAGGGCAGGTAACGGGCTATGCAATTGACTGCGACTGCCGAAAACCCAGGCCGGGACTGATTCAGCGAGCAGCCCGTGCGCTCCATATTGACCTGAGTCAGTCGTGGATGGTGGGCGACATCCTGAATGATGTTGAAGCCGGAAATCGGGCTGGGTGCCAGACCATCTTAGTGGACCGGGGTAATGAAACAGAATGGGTAACCGGGCCGTGGCGCACGCCAACTGTTACCGTAACCAGTTTACAGGAAGCGGCTGATTACATACTGGGCCAAGGAGCAGGAACTAGTGATGGATATTAATGACGTAGTGAGTGATAGGATGAACACCAAGGATGGTAAAATGGCGGATGCTCCCTGGACCGACGGATGGCGGATTGTGTGCGTGCGGCCTGACAACCTCGGTGACGTATTGATGACAACACCCGCCTTTCGGGCGTTGAAAGAAACATTTCCGGCCTGCCACCTTACCCTGGTTACCTCATCAGCTGGAGCAACGGTGGCCCCCATGATTCCGGAACTGGACGATACTATGGTGTTCGACGAACCGTGGGTCGCATCG
>JAQBNX010000666.1 GCA_028288385.1 Spirosoma sp. | reverse complement strand
TTCGAATGCTGTTTGCCGAACTGCCTGAAGCCAAAATCCGGGGCTACAAACCTGGTCGGTTCTCGTTTAACGTAAAGGGTGGCCGCTGTGAAGACTGTGAAGGGGCAGGCATGAAAAAGATTGAGATGGAATTTCTGCCCGATGTTCACGTGGTGTGCGAAACCTGCAAGGGTAAGCGCTTCAACCGGGAAACCCTGGAGGTACGCTTCAAAGGCAAATCCATTGCCGATGTGCTCGACATGACGGTGGAGCAGGCACTGGATTTTTTCGCCAGCCAGCCCAAAATACTACGCAAAGTAACGACCATGAACGACGTGGGTCTGGGCTATATAACCCTTGGACAGCACGCTACGACCTTATCGGGTGGCGAGGCCCAGCGGGTGAAACTTGCCGAAGAACTGTCAAAGAAAGACACCGGCAAAACACTTTACATTCTAGACGAACCAACCACAGGTCTGCACTTTCAGGACATTGCGCACCTGCTCGACGTATTGAACAAGCTCGCCAACAAGGGTAATACGGTGCTGATCATCGAACACAACATGGATGTAATCAAAGTATCCGATCACCTTATTGACCTTGGCCCAGAAGGCGGCAACAAAGGCGGCTACATTGTAGCAGAGGGCACACCCGAAAAGGTATCGCAGGTGAAGGAAAGCTATACAGGCAAGTTTCTGAAGGACGAATTGGCAATTACCGAACACTAAAAAGGAATACAGTTATTGACCCGCACCTTTTTAGTGTTCGATAGCACGCCATTATATTATCTTCGTCCGTCTCAACTGCCTTGTGATTCTGGTTTATGCGTAACCCTTCCTTTTACGTTCTTCTGCTTGTTTTGCTTGTTCTCGACGGCTGGCTGCTGGCCCACCCAAACCTGATTGGCCGTGCGGGCGTTTTTTTCTTCGATTACGATTACCTGAACACGTTTCCTAAAGCACTTGGCACCGTTGCGGCCGTAGTTGGTGTTGCTTTTTTCGTTGCGTGGCTGGCCGGACAGATGGGGCGAATTGTAGGGTCAATTCTTTTAATTGCGCTGCTGGGCGTGTCGGCCTATTGGCTATATGACAGTTTTCTGCTTTATAATTCAGGCGTTTACAAATTAACGGGTGCTGGTTTCCGGGCTGGTGCCATTCTGATGCCTGGTTTACTGGTGCTGCTATTCGGAAAAAGTTTTTTTGATCGTATCCAGACTAAAACCCGTCGTCATTGAATCGTCTCTTACCCATCGCTACGTTTCTGTTAATACAGATAGTAGCCTCCGCACAATCCGCTTATGTCCTGCGCCCCAACCGTGTTTTTGATGGAGAAACCGTACACGAAAACTGGCTGGTGCGTGTCAGTGGGGATAAAATAGAAGCCGTTGGCCCGGCTAATATGGTTTCGACAACCAACGCCGAAATTATTGATTTAAAGGGCACGACCCTTATGCCCGGCCTGATTGAGGGGCACTCCCACTTGCTGCTGCATCCGTATAATGAAACCAGTTGGGACGATCAGGTCCTGAAGGAATCGCGTGCGCTGCGGGTAGCACGGGCCACCGTTCACGCCCAGAAAACTCTCTTGGCGGGCGTCACTACGGTGCGCGACCTTGGCACAGCGGGAGCAGATTACGACGACGTAGGACTCAAACAGGCTATTAACCAGGGCATTATTATTGGTCCGCGCATGGTTGTGGTAACACGGGCGCTTATTGCCACGGGTAGCTACGGACCCAAAGGGTTCAGTCCTGACATCACGTTGCCGCAGGGTGCCGAGGAAGCCGACGGCCACGATGCCCTAATCCGGGCTGTAAGAACCCAGATTGGCAAAGGGGCTGATGTCATCAAAATCTACGCCGACTATCGCTGGGGACTAATGGCCGAAGCGCGGCCTACGTTTACTCTCGATGAACTGAAACTAATTGTTGAAACAGCCCGTAGCAGTGGCCGGGGCGTGGTGGCCCATGCGGGCACGGCAGAAGGAATGCGCCGGGCCATTCTGGCGGGTTGTGAAACGGTTGAACATGGAGACGCCGGAACACCCGAAATCTTCGCCTTAATGAAGAAAAATGGTACGGCACTTTGCCCAACCCTGGCGGCCGGCGATGCTGTTAGCCAGTATCGAGGCTGGAAAAAGGGGCAGGAACCTGAGCCGGCCCGTATTGGCGAAAAGCGCAAGACGTTTAAACAGGCCCTGGATGCAGGTGTAACGATCTGTGCGGGCGGTGACGTAGGTGTGTTTAGCCATGGCGACAATGCTCGTGAACTCGAAATGATGGTCGATTATGGCATGAAACCACTGGATGTTCTGCGGTCTGCCACTTCAATCAACGCCGATGTATTTCACCTGACCGATCGTGGACGTATCCGCCCCGGTTTATTAGCTGATCTGATAGCCGTAGAGGGCGATCCCAGCCACCTGATTGCGGCTGTTCGGCGGGTTCGGCTGGTGATGAAAGGGGGCAAAAGCTATAAACAATGAGCTAAAAACTAATTGCACAGCCAGCGGGTTAGACAATTAATAAACGCGGGGTTACCAGCCTTTTTCGGTAGTTTTCGTTCGCCGTTTAGGTTTTTGGACTAATTTCGCCCGGTTGGTGAACGTATCTCAAGTATCTGTATACAACAAACCGCTCTTTCGTATTTTAAGAATTCTCTACCCTGATTTTTTGTATGGCAAACGCTGCTGAATTAACCGTCGATGGTAAATCGTACTCGTTCCCAACCCTGGAGGGAAGCGAACATGAAAAAGCTTTCGACATCTCCAACCTCCGCGATCAGACCGGATACGTTACGTTAGACCGGGGATACAAAAACACCGGTGATACGCAAAGCGGTATCACCTTCCTGGATGGTGAAGAAGGCATCCTTCGCTATCGGGGTTATTCCATCGAAGATTTAGCCTCGAAAGCCTCATTTCTGGAGGTAGCCTATCTGCTCATCTATGGGGAGTTACCGACCCAGGACCAATTCTCGCAATTCGAGACTGACATTCGTCGCCATACGCTGGTCAATGAGGATATGCGGAAAATCTTTGACGGCTTTCCGGTTAATGCACACCCAATGGCCGTCCTGTCATCATTGGTCAGTGCTATGAGCGCGTTTTATCCAGACTCTTATGAAGGTTCAGGCATGAATAATACGAACCTGCACATTACCCGTATGCTAGCCAAACTGCCAACCCTGGCCACTTGGTCCTACAAGCGGGCGATGGGCCATCCCATCAATTACCCCAAAAATAACCTGGATTACATCCCGAATTTCCTCAACATGATGTTCGCACTGCCAGTTGAGGACTATACTGTTGATCCGGTTGTAGCCGAAGCCTTGAACGTGCTGCTTATTCTCCATGCCGACCATGAACAGAACTGTTCCACATCGACAGTGCGGCTTGTTGGCTCGTCGCAGGCAAACATTTATTCATCCGTATCGGCCGGAATTAGTGCGCTGTGGGGACCCCTGCACGGTGGGGCAAACCAGGAAGTAATTGAGATGCTCGAAGAAATAAAGGCTGATGGGGGTGATGTGGGCAAATATGTAGACATGGCCAAGAATGCTAAAGCGACGGGTTTCCGGCTGTTCGGATTCGGCCACCGCGTTTACAAAAACTTCGATCCCCGCGCCCGCATCATCAAAAAAGCCGCCGATGACGTATTGTCCAAATTGGGCGTCAACGATCCCGTACTAGAAATTGCCAAAGGACTGGAAGAAGCAGCCCTGAACGATGAATACTTCGTGTCGCGCAAGCTCTATCCCAACGACGATTTCTATTCGGGAATCATCTACCGCGCGCTGGGCATCCCGACGAATATGTTTACTGTGATGTTTGCCATTGGCCGCTTACCTGGCTGGATTGCCCAGTGGAAAGAGATGCGCGAGCAAAAGGAACCCATTGGCCGCCCGCGTCAGATATATACTGGAGCGACATTGCGCGAATTCAAGCCAATTGAGCAGCGGTAGAATACTACAACTTGTTATTACCGCTTGGCATTGCCGATCATCAACCAACAAAAAGGGTAGCTGATAAATAATCAGCTACCCTTTTTGTTGGTTATAACGAAGCAGGAGCTTCAATTCGACTAATCGTCGATTTCACCTTCGTCATCAGCGTCTGTGCCAGCCAGAACCGGATCTAGCAGAACAGTATCGTCCTCGGCGATCTTCGCACGAATTTTTCCTTC
>JAQBNX010000726.1 GCA_028288385.1 Spirosoma sp. | reverse complement strand
GTTATGACGCAGTTGGCCCAGATGGGGTATAAACAATTTGAGAGTTATAGCGGTCCGCAGGGTTTTCTGTGGGGTATGCAGCCTAAAGAAATAAAATCGTTTCTGGACGGTTTAGGGGTAAAAATGGTCAGTACGCACTTCAACTACGGTAGTGAGCGCAACAAACCGGATGAACTCAAGAAGAGCATCGACATGGCCAAAGAAGCAGGCCTGACTTATCTGCTGTGTCCTTACATCGGCCCCCAAAAGACATTCGACGACTGGAAGAAAATTGCCGATCAGTTCAACACCACCGGTGAGTTAATGAACAAAAGCGGGCTCAAGTTTGGCTACCACAACCACGATTACTCCTTTAAACCGCTCGACGGAAAAATTCCGCAAGAGTATCTGCTGGCTAACACCGACCCTAAGAATGTAATGTTCGAGTTGGACCTGTGCTGGATCGACGTAGCAGGGCAGGATACAATTGCCCACCTCAACAAGTACGGCAAGCGGTACGAACTTTGCCATATCAAAGACTACAAGAAAGAAAACGGCAAACCGGTGCAGAATGACCTCGGAAAAGGCGATGTTGACTTCAAGAAGACCTTGCGGGCGGCCATGGACAGTAATATCAAGTACTTCATTGTCGAGCAGGAAGAGTATCCCCAATCTGTATTGGGTAGCCTGAAAAATGATGCCGAGTACATGAAGAAGTTCACGGTTTAAGTTAGTCGGACTACAGTTTTAGTACCATTTTGCATGCCCCCGGCTTAGCTGGGGGCTTTTTTTATATCCTTTTTACAAGCGTTACGTTAACAATCTCTCTGGATTGCCAAAACACGGCATTTGTAATCCGCTTGCCGGTAGGCATATCGCTTAATCCTCAGGTCGGACCGAAAACAGCCGTTTTAGCCAGCTTTGCTTTTCCTGGGCTTCTTCTTTCTCTTCCTGTTCCGTAAGTTGGTATTTGGCCAGTGCCCGCATATCGGGTTGTCCCGCGTCCACCCAGCAGGTATACCAGAAATCGCCCACCATCTTTACCGACGCCCGCATCTGCCGCTCCACCTGGCCCTTCAGCCGTTGGTGATACTGCCGCGAGAAATCTTCCGAATACACTTTAGTGGTGATGCCATTGCGTTCTTCAAAGCCATATTTACGCCTTTCGCCCATCTCATGCGTGAGCGTTTGCTCAAACCGCAGCACTGAGTCCAAGGCTATATGTGCATTGAAAACCGCCCGCCAGGCCGCACGCTGGGGCGAATAAACGTATTGAGCCGGCCCCGTTATAAAATCGTAGTCCATACTGAACAACTCGGGCAGGCGCGACTCCCAGAAACCATGAATACCCTGCTGTGCGGTTAACTGGCCATTATAATTACGGGTCGTATGGAGCGGTACGTTGGCATCGGCAATGTAATGTCCCAGGTCGGCCGCCACCCGCAGAATCCGGCGGACGTCACGTTGTTTAAAGGCTTCTGTCAGTTGGTATTTTGTCAGTTGAATCTGCCACGGTACGATACCATGTAAGGCCAGTGTGTCTTCACCATAACGGTCAGTGGCATCCTTATAAAAGCGTGGTAACGTAGTAGAAGACGTATCAGGGTAGGCATCGATATCAATAAAGTGACGGGGAGCCTCCCCCGCTATGGCATACCGGCGTTTGTCGGGGTTGACAGCGTTGTCGGTGAGAAAACCAATATGCTTTTTAAAGAAAGGAATCATTTCTACCGGCAGTGTAAACACCGCCAGCCGATTAATCTGCTGGTGCGCATAAAAGCCCCACAATGGTGTTACCTGAATTGAAGACCGTGGCTTCCATTGGTCAACCGAACATCTTATCGACCATTTTGGGGTCTTTATTGGATTCAGTTCGTTATAATTTCCAAATAAAATTTGGCCCAAAACTAGTAACCAAACAAAAGCGTTGTACATTTGACAAAACATGGTACTTTAAGAATAAAACTTTTAACTATTCCATAAAACTACCATGTTTAACCAAACAAAATATCGACAAGTAGTAAAATAAGGTTAGTCATGAATGCAAAATCGAAGGGTTACACGTTAATAGTTGTGCTAATGTGCGCATTTGCTTTAACAATCTATGGTGCTTACTCACCTGCTCGGAAAGCACAGAAACAGCAAATTGTGTGCATAAAATTCAAAAAAGGGGTTGAATTGCAGGCGATTGAGCAGCATATGAACGGTTTTGCGGCCCTAAAGCACGAAATTCCACAGATCGTTGGGTATACGTCGGGTAAGACAATTCAGCCAAATAAAGCTGTTGCTGACTACGATGTTATGCACTATATAACGTTCCAGACCGAAGCGGATATGCGTTCTTTTACGGAAAGTCCGGCCTATCAGCAGTTCATTGCAAAAAACAGTGGAGTCTGGGAAAAGACGCTGACTGTCAACGCCGACATTCGTCCATAGACTGGAGAAGCACTACAAGAAATTCAGGCAGCATTGTTGATACTTTCAACTGAATTTCTTACTTTTGCGCCTTCATATTGAGACAACGATTTCCGATTACATACCAATGGCAAACCATAAGTCAGCAAAAAAAGCAATTCGCTCGAGCGCCAAGAAGCGCCTGTTGAACCGTTACCAGCACGTAACGACCCGTAACATGGTGAAGAAATTGCGCACTACGACCGACCACGCCATGGCTGTTGAACTGTTTAAGACCGTATCGTCTGCGCTGGACAAACTAGCCAAGCGTAACATCATTCATAAGAACAAAGCGTCGAACAACAAATCGAAACTGGCTCGTTTGGTGAATAGCCTGAAGCCAGCCGCTGCCTAGTCGCGACCGCTTTACGTTTACAAAACCTTACCTTTTGCGGGGTGAGGTTTTTTTGTGGGCTAAAACGTTGCATATTGACCAATGATTAACACGCCATCTGTTCCAAAATTCTTTATCTACTTCTTTAGTGGCTTACGAAACCTCTGTTAACATTCAAAGCTGGGCCGAAGAAGACCGCCCGCGCGAAAAACTCATGCTTAAGGGCAAAGCAGCCCTGTCTGAAGCAGAACTGATTGCCATTTTGATCAACTCCGGCACGGTTGATTTGACGGCGGTCGACGTATCGAAAATCATTCTTAAGAGTGTTGGAAATAATTTGAACGACCTGGCCCGGCTGAGCATTAAAGATCTCTCTAAGTTTAAGGGTATTGGCGAAGCCAAAGCCATTACAATCATTGCCGCGCTGGAGTTGGGCCGCCGGCGTAAAGAACAGGACAGACCGTTGCGAGCCAGAATCACTTGCTCGCTCGATGCCTACAACGAAATGATTCCCCACCTGATGGACAAGCCGCACGAGGAGTTCTGGATTCTGCTGATGAACCGGGCCAATGAAATTCTCC
>JAQBNX010000715.1 GCA_028288385.1 Spirosoma sp. | reverse complement strand
CAAGGAATTTGTTCCCAGAGTCCGGCATTTTGAGGATTATGGCGGCCGAACTGGCATCGCTTGCAGAAGACTGGGGCAATGCTGTTGCCGCCTGGAAAACCATCATGGCCTCCAGGCCGCATAAAATCTGGAAGAAGTTTCAGTTTATTAAAACATCAAACCCTGCCGCGCCATGGATGTATTTAGCAGAGGCCTACGCACGCACTGAAGATTTTAGAAACGCAGTCAACACCTTACGTCATGGCGAGGCCCGCTACCCAGACAATCAAGAGTTTCTTATATTTCAAGCGAAACTGTCTGAGAAATGGCACGACTGGTGGACGACAGGCGCGTATTGGGACAAGGCGGTTTTGGCCAACAATAAGAACCTCTACGCGGTAGAGATGGCGCTTTCGACCGCCTGCCGTCTACCAGCACCGGACTCCGATAGCAGCGCTCCGGACTTTAAAAGGCCGGCTGGCGGGTTCTTCTTTTCTGATCGTGCAGCTCGAGACTGGAATACCCAGATTCGGGGCTCGATACCGCTACTGAAAATGCAGATCAAAGAGACGATGCCGAGCTTGCAAGTGATAGATAATGCCATTATAATGCCCAACTTATACGATACATCTATGAATGTTGAACTTTCTCAGCAACAAATTCACGCCGGCGGCGTTTATGACAGCTATGGCCGATTAGTCTCTAATTCCATTCAGATTGGATTTCCTATGAACAATATTCCTATGGATATTAGGGCTCCTTACTCGTGTTTTGAAGAAATTCCCGGGGTATGGCTGTATGGGGGCGGACAGATACATCGGCATGTAGGGCATTTTATCTTGGATTGTATCGGGAGGCTGTGGGGCGCGGGCGAAGTCGGTTACAAAATTGCTGGTATAATGTATAATACAAACAAAATCCCTGCCCTGCTTAATGATGGTCGATTTGACTTGAATTCAATCCGACGCTCGAATCGCTTTATGAGCGACAAAAGCAATGACTACGCGACAGCTTTTTCAAAGATTTTCGCGGGTACGGCCAACACTCATGTTATTTCTTCTCCGGTTCAGATCGAGAAACTGGTTGTACCAAGTCAGCTATTTGGAACCTACAATCATCTTGGCAGCCAGTATTTTCGTGACTTCATCAGGAGGGCAGTCGGGCGCCTCGATGCACAATCCAGCGCGGAATTTCCGAAAAAGATATATGTATCTCGATCACGTTTACCAACTAAGAAAAGTAAATTTTTCTTAGAAGATATGATTTCGGAGGTTTTAAGAGAAAATGATTATCATGTCATATATCCTGAAGAACTCTCGATAGTCGACCAGCTTCTGTACTACTGGAACGCCGAGCATATCGTAATGGCGTCAGGCTCAGCCGCTCATGTCGCGGCATTAGCTATGAACGGGAAACAAAAAGTTTGCTTAATCGATAGAATCCCAAACCAAGAAGCAATGTACGAGGGCCAGCTTAAGATATTTGGTGCAAAGGAGCTCGTTCGAATTTCTTGTGTGAACGGCAAGTTCTTTGACGGTTCGCTTGATGCCCCTAGGCAAAAAGCAAATGCAGGTCTTCACACAGTCGACATTGCACAGGTTTTTGATCAGCTAATATCGCACAAGTTTATAGGTAGCAGCTCGGTTTCTGGCCTCGACTTTGGGGCGATTGTTGAGCAGGAGAAACAGAGCTGCGTCGATTTTTTGAACTCGACTAGGAAGGGAAGTCACCACGCGTTCCTCGATTTTTGAACAGAGCGTACTCAATAACTATGTCGAAAGATTTTCTTCACCATGCTCTGCGCGCGGCCCCTGTGGCAACAGTTCGCTATTGCGATGCCGCGCGTATGCACCTCATGACACCACTGCACTTCGCCGGGCGGAACCAAGTGGTGCCGGGCAAGTGGCGCATCGCCCGCCCTCAATCCTGCCGGTAATTCGGCGCCTCCCGCGTGATGGCCACGTCGTGCACATGGCTCTCGCGCAGGCCGGCGTTGGTGATGCGGCGGAACTTCGCGTTGCGCTGCATCTCCGCGATCGTCGCGTTGCCCGTGTAGCCCATCGCGGCGCGGAGGCCGCCGACCATCTGGTGCACCACGGTGCCCACCGGGCCCTTGTAGCCGACGCGGCCCTCGATTCCCTCGGGCACAAGCTTCAAGCTGTCCTGCACCTCGGCCTGGAAGTACCGGTCCGCGGAGCCCTGCGCCATCGCCCCGAGCGACCCCATGCCGCGATAGGATTTGTATGAGCGGCCCTGGTACAGGAACACCTCGCCAGGCGCCTCATCCGTGCCGGCGAAGACGCTGCCCATCATCGCGCAATCGGCACCCGCCGCGATCGCCTTGGCGAGGTCGCCGGAGGAGCGGATGCCGCCATCCGCGATCACCGGCACATTGTGCTCCCGCGCCGCCGCGGCACTCTCCATCACGGCCGTGAGCTGCGGGACGCCGACGCCGGCAACGATGCGCGTGGTACAGATCGAACCTGGACCGATGCCGATCTTCACCGCATCCGCGCCAGCCTGGATGAGGGCCAGCGTGCCCTCTGGCGTCGCGACATTGCCGGCGATGATCTGCACCGTATTGGACAGGCGCTTGATCCGCGCCACCGCTTCAAGCACGCCGCCCGAATGGCCGTGCGCGGTGTCGATCACAACGACATCGACCTCGGCGGCGACCAGCGCCTCGGCGCGGCGATAGCCATCCTCGCCCACGCCGGTGGCGGCGGCGCAGCGCAGGCGTCCGAGCGCGTCCTTCACGGCGTTGGGGTTGGTCTCGGCCTTGTCCATGTCCTTCACGGTGACCAGGCCGATGCAGCGATATTGCTCGTCTACGACCAGCAGCTTCTCGATGCGGTGCTTGTGCAGCAGCGCCCGCGCCTCATCGGGCACCACGTCGCCACTCACGGTGATCAGGTTCTCGCGCGTCATCAGCTCATAGACGCGCAGGTTCGGGTCGGTCGCGAAGCGCACGTC
>JAQBNX010000863.1 GCA_028288385.1 Spirosoma sp. | reverse complement strand
GCCTGGATGCGGCAAGCGGAAGGCGGCGTGTCACGCGAGGTCGCGCTGCGTGAACTTCGCGACGTGCTCGCGCGCGGAGGGCCGGCATGAATCGCGCATCCCACGACGGCGGGCAACCCATGCGGGCGGCAGGAGCGATCGGCGCGCTGCTGCGGCTGCGCGAATGGCGCGTGGATCAATCACGGCTCGAGCTGCAACGGCGCCGCGGCGAGGTGGAGGCCGCGCAGTCGGCGGTTCAAGCGGCGGGCCGGGCTTTGTCGGAAGCGCTGGCCTGGTCAGCCAAGACCGGCGGGCTCACGCCCGCGCTGCATGCGCAAACCCTGCGCCATCTGGCAGGGTTGGCTGCCGATGCAGAACGTGCGGCAGCGGAACTGAACGAGCGGAAAGCAGTCGCAAACGAGAGCCGGCAGGCGCTGGAGTTGCACGGCCGCGAACTCGATGTCCTGCGCCGCGCCTGCGACAACGCCGAAGCAGCCCGGCGCGCCATCACCAGTCGCGCCAACTGGAACGAGACCGACGACACCTGGCTTGCCGCCAGAAGGACGGCGGTGGACGCATGACCGTGGTCTTGCAACTCTCCGGCGAGGAACGAGGCCCGATGGTCGGTGCAGGCCAGGTGGCGATCGGTCGTGGGTGGCAGCGCGCCATCGGCAAGGCCCAGGGTGAGGCCTGGTTCCTCGGGCCGCTGTCGACGGGCGATCGCATCGTGGCAGTGGCTCCCTTCGATCGGGGCGTCGTCATGCGAGCAAGGTCTCTGATGACGGGCGGCGCGGGTGCCGCATGCAACGCGCAAGCCGTGGCCACCCCCGGCACGCCGACGACTCGCCAGGCACTGCCGCTGCCCGGCGCACCCGCGCCCGCAACGCTGCCAGATGCTCTGCGGGGACTGGATCCGGCCCTCGTCACGTCGTCGGGGTCATCTGGGTCGGCGCACCCCGGATTCCTGGCATCCACTCCCGTCGTCCTGGAAGCCAGCGTGGACGAATCAGCGGCGGGCGAGGAGCCGGTCCGCGCACCTTTGCGCCAGTTGCCAACCCCGCCCAGCGAGCGAGCCGTCCACGTGCACGTCGAACGGCATCCCGACGGCTTGCACGTCTGGTTCGGAGCTTCCTCGCTGGCGGCCGATGCCTTGCATCGGCAGCTGGACCTGCCCGCCTTGCAACGCGCACTCCCCGAGCGATTCGCCCGCGTGGTGTGCAACGGCGTTCCGCTTCGCGGCAGCGGAGCGGTCGTCGATCCCGTCACATGGCCCGGCGTCGCCGGGCACAACCAGGAGCCATTATGGAACTCGGTGCGATCAGCGGCACGTCGGCGTCGGCCGGCGCCGGGCGGGCGATGGGCCTGCAGGATTTCCTGAAGGTGCTGCTCACGCAGTTGAACTACCAGGACCCGCTCAAGCCCATGGACAACCAGGCGTTCATGGCGCAAATGGCGCAGTTCACTTCGCTGGAGCAATCGCAACGCCTGAACGACAAGCTCGAACTGCTGGTGGCCAACCAGGCCGCATTGCAGTCGGTCGGCTTGATCGGCAAGACGGTGAATGCCAAGACCGACACCGGCAGCATCTCGGGTGTCGTGTCCAGCCTGTCGCTGCAGGGCACTTCGCCCTCGGTGAGCATCACCACGGCTGCTGGAGCCGTGGTGCCCGATGTCGACCTGAGCCGCATCGTGTCGGTTCGCTGAAAGGAACCCCATGCTCGATTCCATCCACGTGGGCATGACGGGCCTGCAGGGCTATTCGCGCGGCCTGCGCGTCATCGCCAACAACACCGCCAACCTGGACACGCCCGGCTACAAGTCGAGCACGCTGCAGTTCGCCGATATGTTCTACAGCAACGGCGGCGCTGCCGGCACCGAGGCGACGCAGCTGGGACACGGCCTCGCCACGACGGGCACCCAGCTCGATCTGCGCCAGGGTGACCTGCGCGACACCGGCAACCCGTTCGACCTGGGCGTCGACGGCGAAGGCCTGTTCCAGCTGCGGCTCAAGGACGGCAGCACGCGCTACACGCGCGCCGGCAACTTCCAGTTCGACGCCGACGGGCGCCTGGCCGATCGCACGGACGGCGCGCTCGTGCTGGGGCGCGACGCGGCAGGAGCCGAAACGCCGATCTCGCTTGCGGGGCTGAAGACCACACCGGGGGCCGCGACCGCCACGGCGCGCTTTGCCGGCAACCTGTCCAGCACCGTGAACACCCAGACGATCCAGTCGGTCAAGGTCCACGACGCCCAGGGCGAAGAACACGAACTGGCGGTCAAGTTCACCAGCACGGGCGCGCAGGCGCCGGGCAGCTGGAAGGTGGAACTGCTCGATGGCAGCACCAGCGTCGGCGAAGCGACGCTGGTGTTCAGCGATGGCCGCCCCAGCGCCGCCACGGCCAAGCCGGCCTTCACCTACACACCGGCAGGAAAGGCGGCGCAGTCGCTGGTGCTCGACTTCTCGACCGACGTCACCTCGTTCGCTTCCGGCAACCTGTCCACGCTGGCCATGTCGGCCCAGGACGGGCGGCCGCCCGGCAGCTTGACGAAGGTGACGTTCAACGCACGCGGCGCCCTCGTGGCCAGCTACTCGAATGGCCAGGACGTCGAGGGCGTGCGCCTGCTGCTGGCGCGGCCGCACTCGGCGGATGCCATCGCAAGTGCGGGCGGCAACCGATTCGAAGCGGCCGGTGGCAAGCCATGGGAGCTCGGGACGGCGGGCGACGGCGGCTTCGGTGCCATCCACGCGGGGCAGCTGGAGATGTCCAACGTCGACCTGGCACGCGAGTTCAGCGACCTGGTGGTCATGCAGCGGGGCTACCAGGCGTCGTCGCAGGTCATCTCGACCGCCAACGCCATGTTGCAGGAGCTGTTCAACATGACGGCCAAGTGACGTGTCGAGCGCAGAAGCCGTCATGCGATCGCCTTGGTTGACCCGCCAGCACGCCACGCCGCTGCGAGCGTGGA
>JAQBNX010000722.1 GCA_028288385.1 Spirosoma sp. | reverse complement strand
CCAATAACAAAATGATGCAGAACAGAAAGAAAAGTGAAAGAGTGATTTTAGCTTTTAGCGTCATGGTTAACCTTGAACAAGCAGATTTTTTTGGAGAGGTCCTTAGTTATATTGTACTGTCAAAGGCGTTAACAAGCCCACTGCCCCTCATAAATTCTCAGGCTATAAAGGTTCTTTACTAAACCCATGCCAGTGTCGATCGCATTGGGACGTTATCCAGTTAATATCTTGATTTACAATGGATTTTCTTGTCAAAATTCCTTTAGTAGCCGTTTGAATGCGTAAGATAGTAGCGCCAATACAACCATTTTGGTACGGTCGGTTTCCATTTTGGCAAGCTTCGGCCGAAGCTTATTCCATTGGATGATCGTCACAGAATGCAGTCCCTCCTTACCTCACAACAGGAATTAGTTGGACGCTGATAGACAATCATTACACGGTGATGGGTACCACGTACTTAGTGCTAACCAGCAACACGCAGGCCAGACTTACGTACGTAGTACCCATAACTTTGTAAGCCTCTTGGGGAGCAAATGATGAGTTATCCCTTACTGGGGCTATTCTGTTTCGGATAACTTACGGTACAAACTCGTCAGGCCAATACCCAATATTCGGGCGGCTGCGGCTTTATTACCTTGTGTATACTGTAAAACGCGCCGGATGTGTTGCTGCTCAATTGTAGCCAGATCTAACAGGGCCACGGCAGTGGCAGCCTGTTCATTGGGTCTCACTGCCCAGTTCGGATCATAAGGAAGCAGATCAACGGTAAGCTCGGTGGTATCAGCCAGAATTACGGCCCGTTCGATTACATTTTTCAATTCACGAATGTTTCCTTTCCAGGAATGCTGTTTGAGTCTGTTCACGAACAGTGGACTGAGTTGAATGTCACGTTTACCAGTTTTGATAGCAACCTGCCGGGCAAATTGCCAGGCTAGGTCCACAATGTCATCGGGGCGGTCACGAAGCGGAGGAAGCTGAATGGTAAAAACCGATAGCCGGTAATATAAATCTAACCGAAAATGATTGGCACTCGCTTCCTGCTCAAGTTGCCGATTGGTGGCGGCTATAACCCTTACGTCGGTCTTGGTGGGCTTTGTGTCTCCTACGCGCAGGAACTCATGCGTTTCTAACACACGTAACAATTTGGTTTGCAAATCCAGGGGCATCTCCCCTATTTCATCTAAAAATAGCGTGCCTTTGGTTGCTTCGGCAAACAGTCCTTTCTGATCACGACTAGCTCCGGTAAAGGCACCTGCCCGATGTCCGAACAGTTCACTCTCCAGTATATCCTTACCCATTGCCGCGCAATTGACGGCAACAAAGGAACCATTACGTCGTGAACTGGCCTGGTGAATGGCTTGCGCAAACACTTCTTTACCCGTTCCTGTCTCACCCGTCAGCAGCACAGTTGTGTCGGTGACGGCTACTTTACGAGCCAGTTCAATGGTCTGTAGAATTGCCTTTGACTGACCCACAATGCTCTCAAAGCCATAGCGTCGGCTAACCTGCCCTTCTAAGTGTTTGATTCTAAACTGCAGATTGGCCTTCTCAACTGCCCGGTCGACCAGGGGAATTATCTTGTCATTATCATCGCCCTTAGTAATGTAATCGAATGCCCCGTTACGCATGGCCATGACCCCATCCGCAATGGATCCATAAGCCGTCAATAGAATAATCTCGGTAGCCGGATAATCCCGTTTTAAGCGAACAACCAGGTCAACTCCATTGGCATCGGGTAGCTTGACGTCGCAGATCACCAGCTGGACTTGCTGGCTTTCGAGCGTCCTTAAGCCCGCACCAGCACTGCCCGCCTGCAGAACTGTATGCCCTTCCAGTTCAAGAATTCTAGCTAATAGCTGGCGTAGTTCAGGTTCATCGTCAATCAATAAAATTGAAGCAGGCATATTGAGAACGATTGCATTGGTCAATTTTGACACAAACTTAAGGGTAACCCTGCTCCTAACCTTAAGTTCGTACGCTGCCCGCCACTGTGCTTCTCCGTGTTATAGAGCTATAATAGGGTAAGAGATGAAGTGGGCTTGACGTAATCAGGAATTCGTATGCCTGCCGAACCGGTTACTGAGGTTTGTAAAATTCTGGCTGATCGGTTAGTGCATCAACCCGCGTTAGTGACGCAAAGAGTGCCTTCTTGGTGGCCTGATCGCCCGTGTTAAAGATACGGAAATGAGACCAGTTGACGTAGGCCGTATTAGTATCTACTTCCAGATAACCAGCCAGGGGGACTGCGTCTAACCGGGGGACATACACTACCGTGAGAGTGATGCTGGGTAGGCCTTTGGGGTAGAAGGTCCAGGTAAGCTTCATAATAATCAAACGCCAGACAGACTATATAGTCTCAAAATGAGTGAATATAACCAGGAAAACGTTTTGTTATGATGACAGGCCAGCTCACCCTGTTTTTGGCCAGGAACGTCATAATTATGGGTGGACAGTCGCTGAATTTCAGACAGCCGAATACTCCGACTGTTTCTTGAGTTGACGATATTTTTCGCGTAGGTTCGTTAGTTCCTGTTGTTGCTGCTGATCAAGCAGTTCTCTCGAAAGTAATTCGGATTGGGTCAACTCAGCCCATTCTCGTTGGTGACCCATGCGCAAGGCTTTCGATTCACTCGAAAACCGGAACACCCGCTCTTCCGCTTTGTGTCGCTTTGCGACTAAAACCCGCAACTGTTGTTGGAAATTAGAAAGGCTCTCTTTTTCCTCACTATGCTTTTTGCGGAGCGCCTGTTGCTGTTTATGGTATTCATAGAACATGGTTGTGGGTGCCACACGGGGACCACTCAACGCAAGTAGATCTTACTGAGGCTAACTCAAAGATTAATCCCTTGAATTGCTCTTACCAAAAGCTTTTGCTAAGAGCCCCATTTCTACTGTTGAATGCCCCAATTAGGGTGCTGTATGAAACCCTATGGATAAGGGCTTTGCCAAATATCAGTTCATTAAAAGCTTGATCTGCGCGTCCAGTTCGAGCGCTTTGGCTTTGGCTTCCTCTAGCGGCAGGCCCACTTTCACGCCGGGCCGTTTATGGCCCGTTGCCGTCAACCATGC
>JAQBNX010000587.1 GCA_028288385.1 Spirosoma sp. | reverse complement strand
TTTTATGACGGTAATTATTTCCTACACGTAAGTAACTACTACAACTATTCTCACGAGCGACGCAGTCGAATCAGTATTTCTGGTCTTCATGCTTTTATACGGCGTCAGGTGGCTGAAGAAGAAGGGGTTAATGAACGTCTTTGCCAGATTGTTGATGCACATTATTTCCGGGGGCGGCTAAATGCCCACGAAGCCAATCAGCGGGGAAACCAACTTTTCTACGACCGTCTGTTCGACGATATCCTGATGTCGGAAGGCGTAGTAACCCATTACCTGCCCTTAAAAACATTTCAGGTCTACCGGCAGGAGAAAGGTATTGACGTGTGGCTGGCGCTGGAAGCGTTTGAACTGGCGCAATACAAGTAAGTCGACGTCGTGGTGCTCATTACGTCCGTCGGCGACTACGTTCCCCTGATCCGTAAACTGAACACGATTGGATCGCGAATTATGGTCTTGAGCTGGGATTTTGAGTTTCAGAACGAGCAGGGTGAAAAACAGGTAACCCGTACTTCGCAGGATTTGCTCGAGGAGGTGTCATATCCGGTGGCGATGCATGAACTGATTGATAACCGCATTCGTAAAAACGATACTGTCATCCAGAATTTGTTCGTGAAACAGGCACAGGTACGCCCTACCTTCACGGCCGTTACAACTGCTAATGGTAGTGATTATGTAAACGGCAACAGCTTTGGCAACTTCAATAATGGGAATGCTTACAGCAATTACCCGCAGGTCGATGAGCCAAACTACAATGTAGCCGATAGCGATGGCATTATCGACGATGATCCGGAAGGACGGAAAATTAGTACAATTCGTAGTTTGAAAACCGGGTATGGTTTCATCAATTTCCCGCCGAACAACCTGTTTTTTCACTACACCAGCCTTATTGATACCGACTTTAATGAGTTACAGGTCGACGACGAGGTCGAGTTTACCATTGGTCAGAATGCAGAGGGAAAAGACATCGCCGTTGATGTGCAGTTAGTTCGTTCGTAGTATGAACGAAGTACGCATGTCTGTTGCCGACATGTCGGTGTTTCGGTGGCAGGCATTGGGCTGGGCCGTTGCCCAGCAGACAAATGAAGATGGGTTTGTTCTGTTTCTGAACAACAATAGCATCGCTTATCCTAATGACCCGTTTCCTAGCCGACTGTTTGTCGGTGCAAAACGGGTCATTTCATATCCAGTTTTTTCGCAGGGATTGACGAGTTTAGCCGAATCGCAGGACGCCTTTCAGACGCTGTATGCAGCGCACCGGCAAAAACCATCCTATCTGGTGGGTTATTTTGGGTATGACCTGAAAAACCAACTTGAAGATTTAACAAGTCGCCACCCGAATCGGCTCGGCTTCCCGGATGCCTATTTCGTGGAGCCGCTTTGGGTGATTGACTTCGACCTGGACTGTGTCAGCATTGAGGGGGCCAATGCTCATCAACTTGTCCGTTCAATTCGTGACTTTGTCCAAACAACTCTCCCGGCTGGGTCCGCCCCTGTGGTTCAATGCCGCGTTACGCCCGATGAATACCTAACCAACGTCCGGCGTATTCAGGATCATATTCTGGCTGGCGACGTTTATGAACTCAATTACTGCATCGAGTTTTTCCTGGAAAATGCCCGGCTCAATTCCTTAACAACATATCAATCACTAAACGAGCGGTCGCCAATGCCTTTTTCCAGTTTTTTAAAGGTGGGGCATCGCTACGTAATGGGTGCGTCTCCAGAGCGATTTCTCAAAAAGCAGGGCCGAAAAATCCTGTCACAGCCTATTAAAGGCACCATTAGGCGCAGCCAGAACCCAGCCGAGGATGCCCAGCTTCGAACTCAACTGCTAACCTCTGAAAAAGAACGGGCCGAGAACCTGATGATTGTCGATCTGGTCCGAAACGACCTGGCCCGCTCGGCCGAAACCGGTTCCGTGCGCGTAGACGAACTGTTTGGTATATACGGTTTTCAGCAGGTATATCAAATGATTTCGACCATATCCGCTACGTTGAGGCAGGGGTTGTCGTGGGCGGATGCGCTACGTAATGCGTTTCCGATGGGCAGCATGACAGGCGCACCCAAAATCCGGGCCATGCAACTTATCGATAAACTGGAAGCTAGCCGCCGGGGCGTGTATTCGGGTGCGCTTGGGTATATCACTCCAGACGGCAATTTTGACTTTAGCGTTGTAATCCGGTCCTTGCTCTATGATGTCCAAAGCCAGTATGCGTCCTTTTCGGTTGGCAGCGCTATCACCTACGATGCCGATCCGGCGCAAGAGTGGGAAGAGTGTTTACTGAAAGCGCAGGCCATTCGGCAGGTACTGGTAGGGTAACAGCCGTTTATTTGCCCAACAGGGTGTAGGGGACTCATAGGCCCGGAATGTTCAATAATGCGTTCGGATTTGGGCAGATAGCCAAAAATTTCTCGCGGTCGGTGAGTGAGCAGACACCCGGAAAATCACCCTGAAAACCCAGCATATTGGTGATCAACTGAAAATGTAGGTGTGGGGGCCAGTCACCGTTTTCGGGGAAAGGGCCAATTTCGGCAAATTTTTCGCCGGCTTCGACCACCTTACCTTCGTACAGTCCACGCAGCGATTCGCAGGTCAGATGGCCATAAAGACTATAAAGTTTACCAGCTGGTGTCTCGTGCTCCAGAATGATGGTGGGGCCATAGTCACCAAAGTGGGCATTGTCCTGAAAACTGTGGACGGTGCCCTTCAGTGGCGCGAAAATGGGTGTGCCGGCATTAGCCCACAGGTCGATGCCCAGGTGAATCTCGCGTGGTTCGGCAGGTTCTCCGTTGGGCGTTAGCTGAAAGTGCTTACTACGTCGGTAAATAACCCTGTGTTCATTGTAGCCACCCACCCCCACTTTAGCCCCGGCAGTCTGTAACTTACCGAATACATAGTCGGTAAAAGCAGATGTGTCGGTCAGGTCTAGCATAGATTGGCTGGCCACTTGCTGCGGTAGGGGAGTGAGGTCTGGATTGCTGGCCGAAAAATCGAGGATTACGTAGGGATCTCGCTGGAAGTTGAATGGGAGAAGCATGAGACGTTCAGGTTGGGTATGCAAGTTAGTTGCCGGTTTGGTCTGTCGTCGGTATCTTTACCTCTATTTCATTTCAGATTTATCAACATTCTTTGGTCATCTGGCCAATTAAGCTAACCGCATGGAAACAACGATTGCGCCACCTACTAACCGCACGGGGCATCCACCGGGCCTTTACGTCCTGTTTTTTACCGAGATGTGGGAACGGTTTAGCTACTACGGCATGCGGGCCATTCTGCTCTTGTTTTTGATTGATAACGTGCGGGGCGGTATGGGGCTGGACGAATCAGAAGGGGCGGCTATTTACGGAATTTACACCGCATCAGTCTACCTGCTATCCCTGCCGGGTGGCTGGATCGCCGATAACATTTTGGGGCAACGCAAATCCATCTGGTATGGGGGTCTGGTTATCATGCTGGGCCATATCATCCTGGCGTTTCCGGCCGGAACGGCGCTTTTTTACATTGGTTTATGCGTAGTAACCCTGGGGACGGGTCTGCTTAAACCAAATATCAGCACCCTCGTTGGCGAATTATACCCGGAAGGAGGGGCCCGTCGGGATGCGGCCTTCTCCATCTTTTACATGGGTATCAACATCGGCTCGCTATTAGGTATTTCCATAGTGGGTTATTTAGGACAGAAAGTGGGATGGCACTACGGCTTCGGAGCAGCTGCCGTTGGCATGGGTCTGGGCCTGATCATATTCCGTACTCAGGGCCAAAAGTATCTTGGTCAATTTGGTAATGTACCGACCATCGATTCAGGGGCTGACAAAAAGGGAACGAACGAGCTACCTTCGAATACGGGTAACCGATCACTAATTGGTTTTATGGCGAGTATCGTGGTGATGCTGGTAATTAGATCGGAAGAG
>JAQBNX010000586.1 GCA_028288385.1 Spirosoma sp. | reverse complement strand
AGAGACAGGTTGCTTTTATTTTTACCCAAATGAGTCTCTACTCATGAATTTATAAATTTTCATTTAAGGGAGTAAGGTGAAGGTTGTCTCGAAAGTATCGTCTATACGTAGCTAATATTGTACACAGAGTTGCTGTGCATGAGGTTACCGTTAGAATCTTTGGAAAGTTACTAAGACTGGGGATTACTGAATCTGGTTACAGTTAACTGGTCCTAACTAGTAAACAGTAAACGTTGTAATATAGAGATGCGAAAAAATTGAACTCCCTGACATTGATTTCTGAATAGCGCCGAACGTTTATTAACCATGTCCTTCCCATCTACCCCTTGTCCCAGGACCTTTTCGAAACTCGTTCTTTATTTGACCTTTATTATGGCGACCAGTTTCCTGTCAGGTTGTCGGGTAACTCTTAAGCCCGGTACGTTAGAACCTGACTTCTACCGGCTTGTCCGGACTACTCAGCCAGATTTAATAGGGCAAAAGGTTTATGTGGTTGACTCGGGCGACTCCCTTCAGCTGATCCTCCCCATGCAGGATCAACCTCGTTTCATACATCCATCAACCTACCTATCATGGACCTTTAAACATACCGAAATTGACGCCGACGTCTTTACACTTCCCTTCAAGATCAGGCCTTCCAAAGGGGGATTACCCGCTCAGCTAAACTCTAATTTTAATGCAGCCATGTATGTAGGACGCCGTATTGATTTATATAAATATCGATGGAAACCTGTGACGCCTAGTTTTGGTGTACGTGAGCTACGTAGTCGAGGATTTGGTTACGGATTATTTGCCGGTATTGGGTCTTCAGTTATAAATGACTTTGTTACAAATACTCCTATTGGCATTGAGTATGAAGGTGTTATTTTGAATGCGGGGCTTGCTACCATCTATGATGCCCACGTATTCAATATTGGTCTGGCCGTAGGAATCGATTACTTGACCGATTTAAACCGCCAACAGTGGATTTACCAACAAAAGCCCTGGTTCGGTGTACTTTTTGGCCTGAACCTGAATTAAGTGTCCGTATTTATAAAAAACTGTTAAAACAGTTTGTAGGACTGGCAACGTACTGCAAAACCATGCTCTAACCGGGATGGGTCAATGCCGAATGATACCAATTTACCTTCCCGCTATCGTCGATACAGACAGTGACTTGTTCTTTCATGTATTAAAGCAGGCTACTCCATAAACTGGATGTGTTATGAACGCCACAGTCTCCCTATGAAGGGCAAATGGGTTTCGATTTATGACTTCTATTGAACCCGTGTCTGCTGAGAATTAACCTGCCTGCGCGGTCTCCAGTCAGCCATAGTGGGTAGAGCACTGTTCCACTCAACCGTCAATTTACACGGCTCATCGGTCAATAGTGGCAGCTCATTTAGTATTGACTTCGCGCCCTGCGAGTGACCCGCCATCTTTGATTCGTCAAGATGACCAAAGCATTGGCAGTTGACCGGAATCTTCCTCTTTTAACAACCAAACAACAACTACCATGAACACCCTTTTTGCCCTCGCCCTCGCCTGCACCTTGAGCACGGCCCCCAACAACGACGACAACAAAATAACGTCGCGTGAAACATCAACCTACGTAGTCACCGAAAATCTGGCCCTTTGGCTAACAGACGCTGGTAAGTTAAAACTAATGATGGGACACCAACCGGGAAAAGCCACGATCGAACTTCGCAATGAAAAAGGTCGGCTGTTTGTCGAAACGGTAGACTTACGCAAAGGCGTCCAACAAACATTTGATTTATCGGAAGTGACCAGCGGCACTTACCAGATTCAGGTAAAAATCGGGGATCAGGTAACGACTAAAACAATTCAGATTGATCGGGTACAAAGCCGCACCATGCAGCTGAGTTAAACTGATACCCTTCCCTAACCCCATCACAACAATTTGTCCTCAAACTGTTGTGATGGGGTTAATTATTATATTCATTAGGTAAATATCCACGCTTACTGGCATTGGAAACACGATAAAAGAATCCATACCTATACTTTACTAGAAACAAAGCTGGAAAAGTCAGGTGTTAGCTAATGGGTGATACTTTATCAGAAATTGTGTGTATTCAAGCAGGCGAATTCTTCCTATATTGACGTATCATACCTTAATGGATAGAACCATGAGAACAGGACTCGTTCACTCCTACTCAATACGGGTACCAGTCTATTATAAAATCAAACGACAAATAGTCGCTGAATATAAGGAAGAACTTGAGCAAGCAACGGGTTGGAAAAAAGTCTGGGTGCGCTGGAAAAGGAGTATCGCTCTGGAAATACGCTATAACAACCTTTTATTTGTTAACAGGGATGTATCTATCACTGGCTTAGCAACTGGAGTTTGAACATCCTATCAGAGATAGCAGCCAGTTTAGCACAGGAACAGATTCGATAACAGCACATAGCATTCTGCACTTTACCCGATTTGTCAGGAATTTCGCTCAGCCAGTGTTTCCCAGATAGAGCTGCCTTAAATCGGTCGTCGTTAAGTGCTAATAAACTTCACTCTGCTACCACTTAACAATAAGAAGTTATGCCATCCGGATTCCCCATTTTAGTTGTAGACGAGGATCCAACGCTGGCTGATACGTTAAACCAGGCAGCGCAGCACTGTTTCCCCGAAGCTTCCTTTCATCAGGTCTTTACGGCTCCTCAGGCAAAAACGTATCTGGAGCGCTTATCCAACTTTTCGGTACGCCTTGTTATCATGGCCATAAATGAACAGCACAGCCCGGAAGATTTGGGATTATTGGCTTTTCTGCGCGCCCATGATGAAGCCCAATCCTTACCTATCTTTATTCTAACCACCAGCCTACTGCCCTGTGACCTTATGGCTGCTTATACGAGTTATGCCGATTCGTTAACATTCAAACCGTTTAGCCTGGATGACTGGGCTATCTATTTAAATAAGCTGGCTCAGTATTCTAACGTAGCGTAGATTGTCATTACTGGACAAATACTGAGCCAGCATTAGCCGCTTATCCTGGTCAGCGATTGGGCCAAACCAACACTCATCAGGCCCTGCCTGTTCCAGACAACACTGGGCAGGGTCAGAGATGGTAACCCGACAAAAACGGTCCATTCAATAACGTACAACAGGGGTTCGTAGCGTTCAACGAGTCTCCTACTCAGGCAAATTACGCATACGAGCAATCTTCCAACTCATGAACAGGCTATCGGCCGACACACAGACCTTTGTGTGGACCAACTCGATCCCAAAGCTGCTGTAGACAATATACAAGAATCTGCCGGCACATTCAGTCGTTACGTCGGCATATAATGCTACTCCGTCGCTTAATAGCTCCAAATAACTATCTGGGTTGCAACATACGGGTTGCGGGCATCGTATTGGTAAGCAAATGATTCAGAAAACAACGCTTTTCCATTAAATACGATGCGATCAACTATTTTGAATAAGGCCCTGCGGGGCAGTATTTGCCAGCCAGCTACCGGCAGGGGACTTGTTTCCGCGCTATTAGTAGCTGGATGTATGGGTCTGCTGCCGAGCTGCAAACACAGCGCAGATTTAGTTACGCCCCGGACAACGAACGTCAACGGCGAAGTTGATAACTGGATTTTAGATAATATGCGGGAGGTTTATTACTGGAACGATAAAATTCCGGCCAATCCTGACACAACACTCGCGCCCGACCAGTTTTTTAACTCCCTTCTCAACAAATACGACGCCACAACCAACCCTACCGGCGATCGGTTTTCTTGGATTGAAGAAAGTGGCAGTCAGTTGCAGGCCGAACTGAGTGGAGAGACTACAACGACCGGTATGGAATATGATCTATTTCTGAGGTCGGCGGGATCAGATGGGGTTATTGCCCAGGTACTCTACGTATTGCCCGGTTCTCCAGCGCAGCAGGCAGGTCTCAAACGGGGCGACATCATCTCCAAAGTAAATGGTACGCTGCTCACCAAAACTAACTATGCTGACCTGCTATATTCTGGTGCCAAGACTTTTTCCTTTGGCCTGGCGAGTGTCGCTAATAATGGGCTATCGGACACCGACGTTACCAAAACTGTAACCACAAAGGTTTTTCAGGAAAATCCAATCTATCTCGATTCGACCTACACCATCGGGGGTAAAAAAGTAGGCTATCTGGTTTACAATCAGTTTGTACCAGGTGCTAACGGCAGCAGTGCCGCCGAATATGACGCCCAACTGGATGCTATTTTCGGAGACTTCAAGGCAAAAGGCGTCAGCGAACTCGTGCTGGATCTGCGCTATAATCCAGGTGGCTATACCTCTTCGTCGGCTAACTTAGCCAGCCTGATTGGTAAAGGAGTTAATTCGAGCAAGCTATACTTCCGCGAAGAATGGAATGCGTCTATTACGCCCATGCTTCAGAAAGAATACGGCAACAGTTTCTTTGTGCAGAACTTTCTCGACAAGGCTCAAAACATCGGTGGCAATCTCTCGCGGGTATTTGTCCTAACAACCGACCACACGGCCTCTGCGAGTGAACTGATTATAAACGGCCTGCGGCCCTACATGATCGTGACAACCATTGGCACAACAACCTATGGTAAAAATGTTGGCTCAATCACCATCACCGACGACACGGGCAAGATTAAGTGGGGCATGCAGCCCATCGTATTCCGGTCCTACAACAGCCTTGGCCAGTCGGACTATGCAACTGGTTTCACTCCCAACGTAACGGTCGAAGAACCCCTCAACCTGCTTCCCCTTGGCGACACCCGGGAAGCGATGTTGAGTGCTGCGTTGAGTCAGATTTCGGGGAATACGGCCGGAGGTCGGGTCGGTGCGGTCAATGCCAACCCGCTGTCGTCACTGGGCTCCTCCATCCAGCGCAAAGCGGGCGGTGCACCCATGGTGAAAGCCATGAAAACACTATCCCTGTAAAAGAAAGACGTAGCGGCTTTATTACCAGCCTTTCAATTGGTCGTCATGACATTAAGCAGCAGCGAAGCGGATATGCATAGTAAATTGAAGTAGTTATTGCTCTACTTATCCGCCCCATTTATAAACAAATCGACACATACACCTTCGTAGTCGGCATACTCTGCCAGTTTGCCGATTAGAGAATTTGCTGGGTAACGAAACGCCTTTATGACTGCATTAAACCCACAAAGGCGTTTCGTTACCCAGCAAATTGTAGGTTAAGTTTTGCCTTCCAACCAACACTTTTGATTTATTCCAAGACTATATATGGAACGTAAGGAATTTTTGAGACGGGGTTCAATAGTCTGTTGGGTGCAGCGGCCATTGTGCCGATGATTGGCGCCTGCAAAGACTCAACCATAGAGCCTGTCGCCACAACATCCAGTACCACCACAACAGGCACCACTACGTCGACCGGCTCGACCAATGGCAGTTCGGTCAGCGCGTGTGCCGTTACAGGCTCAGAAACTGAAGGACCTTTTCCCACTAAAGTACCCGCCAACTTTATACGCAAAGACATTCGGGACGATCGAACAGGCATTCCCTTAGCTATTGCCATCACCATCAAAAATGCTAACAGCAGTTGTGCGGCCCTGGCCGGTGCCATTGTAGACATCTGGCACTGCGATAAGGACGGCTACTACTCTGAGTACGGTGGCAGCGGCCTGCAGAGTCTGAACCTGATGAGCGTCGATTTCCTGCGTGGTCGCCAGACTACAGATACCAGTGGTACCGCTGCTTTTACCTCGATTTTCCCGGCTGGTATTCGGGCCGTGCTCCGCACATTCACGTACACGTCTACAATGCGTCGGGCAAGTCGCTGTTAGTTACCCAGATTGCCTTTCCCTATGACATGACCAACCTGGTGTATACTACGGGACAGTCGGCGGGTTATACAAAAGGGACACAGGATACCAAGAATGAACGGGATAACGTGTTTAGCGATGGATTTACGAATGAGTTAGCCACGGTTTCGGGCAGCAATTCGGCAAGCTATACGCTTACCCACACGATTGTTGTCAGTGCTTAATTCCAGATAAAACACGACCGGGTAATTTGGTATTTCCGGCTGTGTTTTGTTTGTGTCAGATGTATGGAGGTTGCTAATTGTATGGCTAAGGGTCTTGTTCAGTTAAGTTATTGCAAAATCATTGATAGCTCGTCGTCTACACCCTGGGAGAAGGTTGTTTTTGACGAAACATATCAGGAGTTCTTTATGCAGGCCCAGCTTTACAATCAGGAAAATAAGTATCAGACATTTCAGGAGTTACTGGACAATGTCGATAAGGCAGAGCGATTACATTACCTAACCAGTCGGGCGGCTTTGGGGTACCTTAAACAGTTGAATCAGACCATACCCAATGTGGTTAATGCCTTCCGACAGGTTTGTTTGCCCTTCACCCAATTTAAATTTGAGATTTTGGCGTCGAATGTGACTCGCAAAGAAACGCACAAAATAGCCATTTACTTTTACAGCAACCCGCTAACGTGGATCGACACGATTGATGGACAACTCCTGGTTGCGTATGGCGATCAGCGAGCGGCATTGCAGGCTGGGGAGCAGGTAAATACGGACCTGATTGCCCTGCAACCGTATCTAAGTATCTGGTCCTACCAATTTGACGCGATTAGCACTACTCCATGAAGGATACACCCGTTGAGGCACAAATCTATCTGGCCGAAGGGCGAGGCTGCACCGAAACCATGCTGCAGCGCAGTTACCATCCGTTCAATTTTGGCGATTATCAGGCCGAAGGGCGGGAGCCATTTGGAGCATTGCAGTTGCTAAACGATGATACGCTACGAGCCGGCGCCCACCTCACGATGCGGGTAGAGAAGCCAATGACCGTGATGTTGCTGCCGGTGACGGGTGGCCTTGAATACAAATGCCCATTGGCAAGTGGTTTTCTGGAACCCGGACAAGTGAGCCTGCTATCAATGGCAGCCGGGATGAATTATACGATCAGTAATCCCTACGACACGGAGTCT
>JAQBNX010000582.1 GCA_028288385.1 Spirosoma sp. | reverse complement strand
ACACCACTTTCATCGGACCGTATTGCGTGTTAATTGTGACGAGGTAGTCCTTCTTTTTGCGGTTCTGAGCCACCGAAATCATAGGTAACAGCAACAAAATCAGGACACGCATAACCTGGCGAACGGTTGAGTAGGTAAGCCTGAGTTTCGGAAACACTGGCATCGCAATGACAATAATGTTTACAGGTTTATTCGGTTGGAAAACACATCTTTTAGCCGCTGATCGTGCGTAACGACAATCAAACTGGCACCTATCTGTTCAGACTGCTCACGCAGTAGCGTTACCACCCGATTCGTATTTTCATCGTCGAGGCTTGAGGTTGGCTCGTCGGCTAGAATAACGTCTGGCTGGTTCATCACAGCGCGGGCTATGCTAACACGCTGTTGCTCTCCCTGGCTAAGTTGATGGGTCTTCTTGGATAACTGATCGCCAAAACCCAACTGACCCGCCAGTTCGCGAACACGCTGGGTGTGCTGAGGCTTACTGGCTAAGTAGTTTGCAAGCAGCAGATTATCGGCAACAGACAGTGAACTGACGAAATGTGGCTTTTGATAAATAATTCCTACGTGCTTGGCCCGAAAAGCTACCGTTTCTGCTGGGCTGAGTTTGGTCAGATCGGTCTCATTGACCGTAACGGCCCCACTTTTGGGCCGTAGCAGCAGCGCCAGCAAATGCAGTAAGGTAGTTTTTCCAGTACCGGACTGACCCAAAATTAGCAAGGCCTCGCGATCAGCACAGCGCATATCGGGAAAAGCAAACTGCTTTGCAGGACCGTATTGAAAGGTAAGTTGGTTAGTTACCAGCATCAGGTTGGGTTAGCTAGCCACAAAAGTAGGCAAAAGTTGTAATTTTGATTCAGTGAACAAGCCAGCCTATCAGTTAGTGATACCGGCTGTTTACCGACAAACGCACTACGTAACCAATGGCCACTTGAAACGAATCGCTCTGTTTGCCTCCGGCTCTGGTTCCAATGCAGAGAAAATAGCAACCCACTTTGCCGAAAGTACTTCGGTAGAGGTATCGCTGGTGTTAACCAATAATTTAAAAGCAGGCGTTATTGACCGTGCAAGGCAGGGATTTAGTTCCGGCCTGCATGTGCCTGTCCTGCTCTTCGACCGGCCAGCGTTTTATGACACAGATCGAATCACGCGGTTGTTGCAACAGCAACGTATCGACCTGATCGTGCTGGCGGGGTTTATGTGGCTTGTTCCCACTAGTCTGGTGCGTGCGTTTCCCAATCAGATTATTAATATTCATCCAGCCTTGCTACCTAAATTTGGAGGCAAGGGCATGTATGGTCATTACGTTCACGAAGCCGTTGTGGCTGCCGGAGAAACCGAATCAGGCATTACCATTCACTATGTGAACGAACAGTATGACGAAGGCCAAATCATTTTCCAGGCGAGTTGTCCCGTGTTGCCCACCGATACACCCAATGACGTAGCTCACCGTATTCAGGCCCTGGAACACCGGCATTATCCGCGTATTATAGCGAACCTGCTGGCAGCATACTAAGACGCCGTTTTGATTTGCGCAACTACTTTTTTGTTTACTTGCCTTACTATTACCCATAGCCGTATGCAATCCACTACTGCTTCTACGACGGAACCCGCACTTGCACAGCCTGCCCCCGTCCGGCGGCTACTTTCCCTCGATGCCCTGCGGGGGTTCGACATGTTCTGGATTATTGGGGGTGAAGAAGTTTTTCACGTCCTTGCCAACACGACCGGCTGGGGATGGGCCGTTTTCATGGCCGGACAGTTTACCCACGTTACCTGGAATGGCTTCCGGCCTTACGATTGCATTTTCCCTTTATTTCTGTTTCTGGCGGGCGTGTCGACACCCTACTCCCTTGAGAATCGGCTCAATCGGGGCGATGACCGGGGATTAATGGTTCGCAAAATCATCATGCGCGGCCTCATACTGGTCTTGTTAGGAATTATTTACAACAACGGCCTGTTTATGAAGCCTTTGTCTCAGATGCGATTTCCCAGCGTACTAGGGCGGATCGGACTGGCGGGTATGTTTGCTCAACTGATCTATGTCTCCGTTAGACACGAACGAGTTCGGTTTGGCGTGTTCGTCGGCATTCTGCTTAGCTATTGGGCGTTGCTGATGCTTGTACCCGTACCAGGCTACGGCGCAGGCAATTTATCGATGGAAGGTAGTTTAGTAGGCTACGTGGACCGGCTGGTGATGCCCGGCCGGCTCTACAAAGTTGTTCACGATCCGGAAGGCCTTCTGTCAACGCTACCAGCCATTGCAACGGGCCTAATGGGCATTTTTGCCGGAACTGTGCTCCGTCAGAAGAATCGTAGCGACGGTGATAAACTCAAGCGGTTGGTGCTGGCGGGTGTCGTCTGTATTGGACTGGGGTGGCTCTGGAATCTGGTTTTACCCGTTAATAAAAACCTCTGGACTAGCTCGTTTGTGCTGGTTGCCGGTGGCTGGAGTGTATTAGCCCTCTCTCTATTCTACTGGATCATCGACGTAAAAAACTGGCGACGGTGGGCGTATTTCTTTGTCGTTATCGGCATGAACTCCATTCTAATTTACCTAGCTGGAAAGGTGATCGACTTTGAACACGCTACTACGTATCTATTTGGGGGGTTGCTCCGCTTCTTCAGTGAACCCGTTCAGGCAGTAGGAGTCATCATTGCATTTTTAGCCTTGAAATGGCTATTCCTGTATTTTCTCTATAAGAAGAAAGTGTTCCTGCGTATTTAAGAAAGACGTATTATTTCACTACGCCTAATCCCTTTAGCCACGCCCGGCAGCTTTCGGGCCAGGTACTAAGGGAACCGAACTTAGCCGTTCGCAATCCATAGCCGTGTCCACCCGTTGGGTAAAGGTGCATCTCGGCAGAAACGCCGTTTTTCAGACAGGCCAAGTAATAATTTATACTGTTTTCGACCGGCACTGCTTTATCATCTTCCGAATGCACCAGGAACGTAGGGGGTGTTTGAGCCGATACCTGCAACTCATTAGAGTAATAACCAATCTGCTCAGCAGAAGTCTT
Source organism: Spirosoma sp. (assembly GCA_028288385.1). Classification (GTDB taxonomy): domain Bacteria; phylum Bacteroidota; class Bacteroidia; order Cytophagales; family Spirosomataceae; genus Spirosoma. Next base: position 127 of record JAQBNX010000582.1, on the reverse strand, counting down.
TAGATTACCCAATAGCTTGTCGCGGGAGCCAGTGTGTGCTTTCTCGCCAAACGTAACAACCGGGTAAAGCAGAATAGCAAAGTCCGGTCGGGCCAGTGCTCCGTCCTCACCCTGCGTACCCCGATTA
>JAQBNX010000531.1 GCA_028288385.1 Spirosoma sp. | reverse complement strand
AGATTGTTTCTTTTTCAGTAATTTTATGGGTATAGTAACTTATCAATGTTGCAATTCTTGGTCGAGAATGTAACCTGTTTTATTCACACCTATTTAACGTCCCTGCCGTCGCCGGCTGCTCCCGTTGGGAAGAAGGTATTCATTTCTTCTAAGGAGGGAGTAGCGGCAATAATTACCGAGGCTTTTGACTATTCGATAGCAGCCGTAAAGCAGTTCGATTCCGCAAAGCTTGAGGAGTCGATGTCGTTCTTTGCCGGTCCGCTCACTAAGCGACAAGTGATGCTCTTACTGAGCGGTCACCATAACGCCCAACCAGGACAATCACTTGTGGGTCTCGATGTATGGAAACATGCCTACTACCTCAAATACCAGAACAAGCGCCCCGACTACGTAGCGGCTGCCTGGAACGTATTCGACTGGAACAAAATCGGGAAGAACTTCATGAGCTAAACCCATGCGGCTGGGAACATAGATAACTGAGGGTTGAAAACGTATCGATATGTTTTCAACCCTCAGTTAGTTAAACACCCTTATTAATTTTATCCATGAGAACGCCCCGTGAAAAGAAACTGATCCTCAAATATTGGTTGTATGGCTTCATTGGAGCCATGCTGGTTGGTAGTGGGCTATCTGTGCTGCTGCACGGCTCCGACCTGATGCGGGCTGGCGACGGCAGTTGGTTTTGGGTCAGCACAGGCGGGTTCGCAGGTATTATGGCAGGACTGAGTTTTATTGGCGATGCAAACCGGTTTCGTACGATGGCCGATGTGCTGCAGGAGTTAGACAAGCGGGCCAATCCGTAGATACCGGAATATCAGGCTATTTTCGGCTCTACCCACAGAGCCGTTAGGCAGATTAGAAAAATGGTCAGCCAGGCCCAGTTGGGTAACACCTCATTGGGAGACTCCTGGCGTGTTTGGCTGGATGTAGCGGTCCGGATGGACTCATAGTTGGCATGAGCCCGCATAAACTGGCTAACCACCTGCCGGTCTGCTGCCGGGTTACCCTTTTTTATTAGCTCTACCCAAATCGCCAGCGAATCCTGAACCGGTTGCCAGCCGGTCAGCTTCGTTAACAGGGCTCCGGCGGATGATTGCAGGTTGAGTGGTGATCTTACCATTCGTACCGTATCGGTACCTACCCGTAAAAAGGGTAAATTAACAACGGGGTTGTTGACGAATACGTTGTTGGGAAGCCTACTATAGACCGGGGCATCCACTAATACGTTGTTTTTTTCTGCCGGTTGCAATTGGGCCATAACGGCGTACCAAATCCGGCTGTAGGCAGTGGTGTCGCCACTAAGGGCTAGTGAAAACGTCTCGTTGAGCAAACTAAGACCCACACGCCCCGCTATTTGCTGCATGGCTACTGGATAGCCTGCAACGGCAAACTGATTTAGGGAATGGGCGAACCGATAGGGGTGGGCCGTCATGCCGTTGCCGGCCGGAACTGATTCCTGATTGGTGTAACGCATGACCTGCCAGCGTGTTCCCAGCGCCCGGTTAATAGCCGCTACGTCGGCCAATGGATTACTCAGATTAATGAAAAGTACCGCTTTCCCCTCGGCAATGGCCCTGCGAACAAAGGGATTATTCGCATTTGTGGGATCGGTGATTACCAGATGCGGATTTTTGCCTTTTTCTACTGAAGTCCGGTTGATTCCAGTAGTACTCTGTACGTTCTTAGCCAGCGTGGTTAACACCTGTACCGAATGACCCTGTTTACCGAGCCATTCGGCTAGTGTTTTGCTTTCAAAATCGGGGTTGTCCAGCACAAACCGAACCTGGAGTGGTGCCGTTGGTCGCGTGTAGAAGCGGACCGTATCGATCACTTCCTCGCCCAATACCAACTCCGTTTGTATACGTCCTCGTCCAAAAGCTGGAAATTGCAACGTAATGGGGTTACTGCCCGGTTTCAGCATCAGACTGTCGAGGGTTTGATGGCCAAACTGAACACGGAGTAGTCGCCGGTCGGGCGATTGAATATGTCCCGTTATGTGCTGCATTTCGCCCTGACGTACCACTCCTTTCCAGCGCAGGTTATATATCCGGCCTGATTGGTCATAAGGAATCCAACGCACAGTGGACTGGCTGAGTCGGGTGAGTAGTTCGACCGGAAAATCCTGCCCGACCAACGTAATGGAATCCGGGTTTGGTTTAAATGTGCCAGTGGTAAACCGTTCCTGGATACGTAAGCTGTCCTGCAGCATTCGGACGTAGGTCGCGGGTACATCGTCCCCCGCTAGTAGTGCATGGGTGGCTGGTCGGTTCACTGGCCAACTGATCTGCAGAATATAGCCCACCAACGCCAGCCACAAAAAGACGTTCAAAGCGGCCCGCAGGGATTTACGTCCCAATGTTAGGGTCTTGTTGCGCAGAATAAGCCCCACCTGAACAAGCAACAACACCAGCAGCACCATGGCAATGGCTATGGTGAATGGGTCGGTCAGGTTGATTGGCGCGTGCGTCATTTTAACTGCTTCCAAAAAGCCCGCTCCAACGTTCGGTCGCTGGTATATGAACGGCCCGTTCGCTCCGACGAGACACCCGTCAGGCTGTAGAGTTTTGTTTTTAAAATGGTCGTCTCGGCAGTTGACAGCCTTCTGCCTCCGGCTAGTTTTTGCAGACTCGCCAGCACCGACCAGCTTTGTATACTGCTGTTGAGCGCGTGGTTAGCCAGCATATTACCCAGTTGCTGCACGGCCAGCCGCTGCCCCTGCGTCAGCGTCGTACCATCAAGATAACCGAGCACACTTGCTGTCAATTGCCCTATGCGCTCCTGACCGATGGTGCGTTCCTGGCTGATGCTGGAGGAGACATTTTTTAGTTCGCCCGTTAACCTCAGTTCTTTCTCTTTGATCGGAGGTGGATCAAAGCCGGTTTTCTTGACGTATGACCGCGCTTTTTGCTGCGATAATTTAAGGTACTCCAGGGCTTTATGCTCAAACGGAAGCGCTTTCTCGGGTTCATACAAGCGCAGGTGTAATTCCGACTGCCACATCTGCTCCAACGCCATTTTTAGCAGCGACCGCGTCGATTTCTCATAGAATGTGTTTGTTTCGGCGTTGTCATGGTTATGCACGTACTGCTCCATCATAGCAGCTATGGGGTCCTTATCATTGTCGGGCATACTTGCTCCCTTACCATGATCGTGAGCATCGTGGTGTGCCTCTTCCTTATGACCAGCTTCGTGTTCGTCACCTTCTCCTTTATCGTGGTCATGCCTATAGCCAGCCAGCAGGTCACCATTCTCTCCGGTTGGTTCACTATGGCCTCCACCTACTGAGGTTTCAAACTCTTCGCCCAAAAATTGTCCGTAGCGCAGCCGCAGCACTTTCTGATCAAAACCAATTTCGTTGGATAGGCTTTTAAACGCCTGGCTGGTGCTCCACGGAGTGCTCATTTTTTTGCGTTTTGCCAGCAGTTTCTCTGTATCAATAATAATTTGTCGTTGACTTCGGAAATACTCTGGCATAATATTGACGGCCATGGTAGCCAGCTCGCTCTCTTCTACCTGTGTTGTGTCTTTATAAACTACAAAATACGTATCAGATTTCGTGAAATTGGGTTCGGGCTGGCGGTTATCAAACGCGGCCCAGTAGTAATACAATTCGTCGCCGGGCGCGAAATCCAGGGTCTTCAAATCGAGCGTTTTACTCAGTTTAGCCTGCCGAAAATTAGTTTGTCCGAGTGGCATCCTAACCTCTCGAAACTTGACGTTTTCGCCTGAACCCCGTGCTACCGTCGCAACAATAAAGGCATTCGATACGCTAAAATCGTCGGTTATTTTAGCCGCTACGGTCAACGTTTTGGGGTCATTAACGTAGTGAAACCGGTATAGTTCTTTGGAATCAGGCTCTATTTTCGGAGCCAGGTCGGGTGTCGCTTCCAGGCGGTAGAAGTCAGACTGATATACCATAGAATCACGACCGGCGGGTGTTTGCCAATACGCCTTAATGGCATACAACCCCGAATTGAGCAGCCGGTCCTCGCGCATAAAACCTGCCCCTGATGACTGAAATGAGAGCTCACGGCCCCGGCTGTCAACCATCCGCAGGGATAGGTTACGGGTATCGCTGAACCGGATCTGCCACCTCAGTTGAGAACCGACGAGAGCCACTACGTTCAGGTCGCCTGACTTTCTAACCGGCAGGTGAGTGTAGGCAGGTGGCTGAATCTTGACCGTTGCCGATTGGAACGCAGGCGGACTTGTGGGTTTGGTTTCGGGTATTCCTATTGTAAATCTAGCTTCAATTTTGGGCGTTAGGGAATTCCGATGCCTGAGCAGGGGGTAGCCGACATAAACCACCAGCGCAATCAGCAGACCGAATGCGTACAAACCCGCCTGGGCAAACAAGACGCCCGGAATCTTAATCGTTTGAATCCGTTCGGCCAGTCGCTCAAGTTGCAGTTGTTCGGCAATATTTAGCTGGGGCTTATCGAGCAGGGGCAGACTGTACTCGGCATCGCCAACCGTTCGGTGAATGAGCTGGATGGCCTCTGGCTTTTTGTTTTCAAAAGGTCTCGTCAGGATAACCCCGACTATAAATGCTATCCCGGCAATTACCGCTGTAACTGGCATGGACAAGCTGACAGAGGCTGTAAATAAATAGGCCGCAGCAGCCAGCAACGTACAACGGATTAAGGCGTTGGCCTGTAGTTGGTGCGTGACCGATGAGAGTATGCGGTTCAGTTCGTTCATGCGTTTTTAGTCAACGCTACCCAGCGCTCTACTATCAGCAAAATGATAAACAATAGCGTCAACACATTTTGTGTACCTGCGTGCTGCGTTTGGTTTTGTTTAGCTGATATGACGAACAGGCTTTTCAGCGCCTGCTGACTTAGGGGTGATGGATTTATAAACAAGCCAAAATGACGGATGAGTTGTTCGCCGAGCCACTCTGGCAACTGCCCCCCCGAAACCAGCTCTGACGTTTGCGGACTGAGGATTTCCGGTGTAAAGACGACGTTGCTGGAGCTAGATGTCTGTACGTTTCGGGAAACGGTAAATAACGTTTTTGGGTTCTTGGCCAGTTCTCCGGTTGAAATGGCCCGATCGGTCAGTATCCAGTCATACAATACAGCAGAGGCCTTTTTTTCGTCAATCAACAGGGGTAAGCTATACACGCCAGCCAGGGCATTGAGTGCGGCCCGGATGGTTTGTCGTTCTGTTGCTGACTTGTAATTGAGCCGCACACGTATGGGACCGGAGTGCGTTGGATCAGCCTGGAAAGAGAGAACCGGATCTGGCGTCGCCGTACTGATGAGTTTGCCTCTCGGGTCAATGAACAATCGCTTTCCGTTGGTTAGTGCCAGATAGGGGCGGGGCTTGCTGGTTGAATCGATCACGGTGTGCAGCCTAAATCGTCCTGGTACTGAAATAACTGGTACGTCGGCCAGCACCTGCTGATTGACCACATAGAGGTGCAGTTCGGTATGCTCGTTGGGCAGCTTGTGAATAGCTGTTTGCAACGCGAGCGGGTTGATTTGTTTATCCAGCAAAACTACCTGTTCGTCTTTTGTGCGGGCTTCGTCCAACTCAAAGCGAAAATCAGCCAAAACGAGTGGATTGGGCTGCACGAGGTGAATTCGCTGAACCGCCGTTTCTTTGTTAAACCAGTCCAGCACCGGTTGGGCCAACAGGATTGCCAGTAACACCAAAAGTAAACAGCGTAGCAACAACAACAGGACATTGTCGAGCCGCAGACCCCGGCTCTGTTGCTGATTGCGTTCGGTAAGCCACTGCGTAGCGGCCCAGGGTAGGGGTTTGCCCCGTTTCTGGTGCCAAAAATGGATGGCTATCGGAATGAGAATGGCCAGCGCTCCCCACAGTAAAAATGGCTCGATGAACGTCATGGATTTTTTCTGCCGGTCAAAAAGCTGAGTAACACCTGCGCAATGGGTTCGCTCAACCGGGTGCGAATGAGCCTGACGTGCGGGATGCGCAGTGCCTCGTCCAGTAGCCTGAAATAAGCGCTGGCCCGCTCCCGAACGCTTGCCCGCACAGCCTCAGCCTGCAACTCAACCTCGCGCCCCGTCTCCAAATCCTGAAACCGGTAGAAGCCGCTCATACTGAAATTGACTTCCTGATCGCCCAGCAACTGGAAGATAACTATTTCCCGACGCGGCCCGGCTACACTACGTATCAGGTTCAGCCACTCGTCATTAACCTGCAGAAAATCGGATGCGAAAATTAGCATCTCGGTTTGCTTGCGGCTAAACTCCGGGAATGAGGCCTGCTGGTTCGACCACCCACCCGATGCGGTAACCGTTTCCAGCAGGGCCACAATCTTCTGAAAGGCTTGCTTCCCGGTTGGGACTAAAGTTTGTATCGTTCCATTGTGCAAGCCGTATAAACTAAGCTGATCGGCCTGCCGGTTGCTCAGATAGGCCAGCGACGCCAGGAGGATTTTAGCGTAGTTTAACCGGCTGATGCCCGCTTCTGTATAGTTCATGGACCCCGACAAATCGAGCAGCAACCTGATTTGCTGGTTGCTCTCCGTAGACGATTCGCGCACCAGGTATTGATCGGTCTGGGCGAAGCGTTTCCAGTCAATGCGCTTAGGGTCATCGCCCGCTACGTAGTGCCGGAATTGCTCAAACTCCGTGCCTGCCCCTGACCGACGACTGGTCTGCACCCCCAACAACAACGCGTCGCTAACCAGTTTTCCGGCCAGTTGAAGATTATTCAGTTTGATGAGATCGCTCGTGAGCATGTATAGGATTTAGGTCGCTAGAGTCTATTGAGAACCGGCGTCAATTTGGGAGCGAAACGGTAAGACAAGCTTATTTAACCGTGTTCAGGAGTTCTTTTATGACCCGATCGGTTGTGATGCCTTCGGCATCGGCCCGGAAGTTGAGGGCAATGCGGTGGCGCAGAACAGGGTAGGCCAGTAACTTGATATCATCCGGAATGACCGAGTAACGTTCGTTGAGAACCGCGCGGGCTTTGGCACACAGCACCAGAGCCTGACCAGCGCGTGGCCCCGCGCCCCACTCGCCCCACTGCTTCACAAAGGCCGATGGGCTGTCCTGTGGGCGCGATGCCCGCACGAGTTGGTTGATATACATTATGAGTTCATCGCTGATAAAGACCTGCCGGGTCAGTTGCTGCAGGTCCAGAATGTCCTGATCGGACAGGATGGTTTGCAGTTCAGGGCGGCCCGTTCCGGTGGTGCTGCGCAATACGTCAAGTTCTTCCTGTTCTGACGGGTAGCTGAGTTTAATGTAGAGCAGGAACCGGTCTAATTGGGCTTCTGGCAGGGGATACGTACCAGCCTGTTCAATGGGGTTCTGGGTGGCAATAATCAGGAACGGCTGGGGCAGTGCGTAGTCGTTTCCGCCGTAGGTTACCTTGTATTCCTGCATGGCTTCCAGCATGGCCGCCTGCGTTTTGGGTGGCGTCCGGTTGATCTCATCGGCTAGCACCACATTCGCAAAAATTGGACCCCGGTTAAACTGGAAAAACTTTTTGCCCGTTTCGTGGTCTTCCTCCAGAATTTCGGTGCCTACAATGTCGCCCGGCATCAGATCGGGCGTGAACTGAATGCGTTTGAATCGCATTGCCAGGGCATCCGCCATTGTTCTGACCATTAGTGTTTTGGCCAGTCCCGGTACGCCTTCAAGGAGGCAGTGGCCACCCGCCAGCAAGGCAATCAGCACCTCGTCGATAGCCTCCTGCTGCCCAATAATGACTTTGCCGATCTCCTGTTTCAACAAGGGCAGCTTAGCCACCAGTGTTTTATAATGCGTTACGTCCTGAGTTTCCAAATGAGCCGGTTGTTTTGACTAGGTGAGCAGTCATGAGTGCTTTTAGCATAACCCACTGCTGTTCAGTTATTCTTCTGTTAAGCGGTAAGCGCGTAGGTTACGATGTTGACCCCAAACTTGGTATTGTCTTCGGCCAGAAAGCGTTTATTCCTGAAGTCGTAATCCCATTCGCAGCCGTAGTCTTTGTTGCTATAGAGAACGCCAATTCGACCATTCACCATAATGGCTTTGAGGTAGTCATGCACGAGGTCGTCGCCCCAGCCGTTCAGCTCGAACGTCGTGGTAGGCGGCCCTTCGGGAAATTTGAAAAAGCAGGTGTAGAGGGAATGGTTATTGGGAATCTTCTGCAAAACCTTTGGACCAAACGTTCGGGCCATCTCCTGCTCGAAGGATTTGGCAAACAGCCCGTCGATGTCATGATTGCAATCATCCACGAACACGAACCCACCATGCTGCACGTAACGCTTGAACTGTTCGCGCTCGTGCTGCGAAAATTCAACCAGTTTATGACCACTCAAGTAACAAAATGGGCTTTTTAATAAAT
>JAQBNX010000522.1 GCA_028288385.1 Spirosoma sp. | reverse complement strand
TCTTTGGTGCGAAACTCGTGCACTGTTCGCTGCATCTCAAACAACGTATCGACTAAGGTAAACAGCAGCGACGACCGCAGCGAAAGCCCCATCGTTACGTTCAAGTCGGTCACGTTTTCGTCCAGCGCATACAACACCGGCACCAGCAGCGTTTCGTCGGCCAGCACAATAGCGGTTTTGCCGGAGCGGTTGCCTCCCGGCGCCTTATCCAGCTCGCTCCACTCCTGATGGATTTTGCCAGCCACCTTCGCCTGCATACTGGCATTGGGAACGCCCACCACCCGGATGTTTTTTTCGGTACCAAGCAGGTTGTTGAACTCGTACCGGATGTTTTCTTTATTGTCTCGCGAGAGCATCCAGCCGTTGTCGCGGTAGCGACGCAGAAAATCACCGGCCTCCTGCCGGGTATCATCAAGGTAATAAGGGTCGGCGTCCCAGAACAGTTCGGCTTTTTGGGCGTCTACCAGCACCCGGATTATGTGTTCCTCGGCGGCACTGAGGGCATTAAAGCCCACAAAATATACCCGTTCATAGGCTGTATTGTCCCGAATTAAAGACTCTACGTTGTCGGCCAGCAGCCGGTAAGCCATGCCCCGGTAAGCCATGTTCTGGGCCGTCAGGCGCTGGTGCAGGGCGTGGTAGGCGGTGTGCAGGTTTTCGAACAGCCTGAAGTAGCGCGACGTACCAGGCGTTTCAACAATCGGCTTCGCCGACGCGGGCATATCGACCTGCCAGCGTTCGAGCGCTTTGGCGGCCGTGAGGTAGCTGAATAGCTCGTGGGTGTCAATGCGGTACTGATCGATGCGGTCAAAGTCGGCCAGCAACACCGACGCCCAGCCGATGAACTGCTCGAATTCGACCAGCGGGTCAATTTCCCGAAATACCTCGTAGAGTTCAAACAGGAGGCTTACCGAATCAATTAATTGTACCCCCGCCGACTGCGTAATGAAGTCATCAACGGCCAGGGTATGGGGGGCCAGAAATGGCCGGTCGGAAAGCGCAGCCAGTTCGTCCAGGAACACCGACACAGCCCGACGCGTGGGCAATATCACCCACACGTCGCTCAGGCTGGGGCCGTGAGTGTCGAAGATGCGCTGGGCGGTTTGTTGAAGAAACGTCATTCAGGTGGCTACGCCGACAGGCAATGTGGTAGTCGGTCAGAAGAGATAGTCAGTAAAGATAACCCAGTCCCCACCGACTATTGTCCATACCAAGCGACAAATTCATCGATCTCCTTGTAACAAGCCTCGTCTATTTTAATTCTATACCAGTCTAATACCTTGATTTAAAGACGCTTTTGAGCAGAATTAATGCATTCGGTCGCCACGCAGGGCCATATTCGCTATAATGTCGGCTTCGACACTCAGAAACTCTTTCCACCGGGACCGGACGCGTTCGGCAGGCAGGTACGTTTCGGCCAATTCGATAAAAGCGCGATAGTGCCCTGCTTCCGACACCATTAGTTCGTGGTAAAACCGGCGCAGGCTGTCGTCGGCGATGTGGGTAGCGAGTAGCTTGAAGCGTTCGCAACTCCGGGCTTCAATCAGGGCGTTAATGAGCAGGTTGTCCATCATCTGCTCGTGCTGATCGCTAGTGGACCGACGCAGCCTTACCCTTAGTTCATTGACGTATAGATCCTTTCGTTGCCGACCCAGCGCTATGTTCCGCTTACGGAGTTCTTTCAATACCCGCTGAAAATGGCCCCACTCCTCGGCAACGATGGGCGTCAGCATTTCCACCAACGTCGTTTTATCGGTATACATGACAATGAGCGATATGCAGGACGAAGCCGCCTTCTGTTCGCACCAGGCGTGGTCTATCAAAATATCGCCAATGTTCATTTGGGCGATATCAACCCAGCGTGGGTCGGTGGGCAGCTCAAGACCAAGGGTGGTTAGTGACATGACCAGTTAGTTATACGTTCGCGGCTTTAGCCAGGAATGGCAATGGCAAAGTTAGACCAGAAACGCAACCACCAACCCTCATTAGCAGTTGTCAAGCTATAACTATTCCTTAATGAAATCACTTGCATTGTTTATTCTGCTGGTAATGGTCATTAGTGGTTGTCAGCAAAAGTCGCCGAGCACCTCCGACACCCGCATTGATACCAGCCCGACCAAGCTAGCTGCCCTGAAACCTGGCGAGGCCGTTGCAACGTTTGCGGCCGGTTGTTTCTGGTGCACCGAAGCCCAATTTGAGTCGCTGCTGGGCGTTCGGGACGTAGTGTCGGGCTATGCCGGGGGTGACCTGGCAAACCCAACCTACGAGCAGGTGGGATCGGGGCAGACTGGTCATGCTGAAGCCATCCAGGTGTATTATGATCCAGCGGTCATTCCGTACAGTACGCTGGTTAAGGCTTTTTTTATCAGCCACGACGCTACGTCGCTCAACCGGCAGGGACCCGATGTGGGAACGCAGTACCGTTCAATTGCCTTTTACCGCACTCCCGGCGAAAAAGCTACCCTCGAAGCAGCCATTCAGCAGGAGAATGCATCAGGCCACTACAGCCGTCCTATTGTAACGCAGGTCCAGCCGTTCAAGGTGTTTTATCCCGCAGAAGTCTATCACCAGGGCTACTATTATACCCACCCGAATGAACTCTATGTCCGCTCGGTCTCCACGCCCAAAGTTGAAAAATTTCGCGAGCGGATGGCCGATAAGTTGAAGGATAGTTTATTGTGATTTTCAGGTTGGTGACTGTCTGCTGCCTTATTCCATCAGTCAGATGGCTGGTGTGAGGAGTCGATCACAAACCACAAACTCAGAAACCGTCCTTTCCCACAGCAATTTGTCCTGTCCGGCAACCGTTCGGCCTAAACGAATATTGTGGGTTTGGCCTGAACCTTGTAACATTGCCAAGTCTTACACTAACACGATGATACCCATGCCCGAGTCCGATCAATCCATTGGCCGAAAAATTCTGGGTTTCTTTATTAAAGAAGACGAAGCTGGCCCTTCTGCGGCCAGTGCGCCAGCTACCGGGGCGGTGTCTCCTGGTGTGCCAGCGCCGGCAGCACCCCGGCCGCCGGTTAGCACGACAACGGTCAGTCCGGGACCGGCAAGTGCAGCACCCGGCACCATCGATCCGAAGTTTGCCCAGCATTTTGCCGACGTACTGAGCCAGAACAACCCGCCGGGACCTGATTACTTCGAGTTCCGCGAGACACTGCGCAGCCTGTCTAACCTGGGCCTAACCGAAGATAAGCAGTATCAGGCAGCGTGGGCCAGTTTTAAAGCGCTGGCCGGCACTTCCGACGTATCGACGCTTACGAACACAGCTAACCAGTTCATCTCGGCCCTCAACAAAGACCGCGATGCATTTGGTAAAAGTGTGGAAGCAGCTGTGGCCGAGCGGGTGGGTGGATTACAGAACGAACAGAAGCGCCTGCAAACCGAGAACGAGTCCTTAGCGAAGCAGTTGCTGGCGATTCAGCAGCAGATCGACGCCAACAACAACCGGCTGACGGCCATTAATGGCGAAGTGGCCGAACAAAGTGCGAAGATTACGCAGAACCGGCAGAATTACGAGACTACGTATGCTCACTTTACGGACCAGATCAAGGGCGACATCGGTAAAATTACGCAGTATCTAAAATAGAAAGCACCCTGTTCTGACGGTAGCAACCGTTCTATTTGGCCAACCCGTCGACAGAAACCATTGAACCCGCGTCAACATCTTGATTTTACAACAAATAACACTTTAACTCAAACTAATGGCAACTCCTGATTTTTCTCAACTTGGCGGCAGCACAGACGTTGAAAAACGTTCGTTCTGGAGCCGTCCAGAGGGTGTACTCGGTATGATTGTGCTGGCCGGACTGGCTGGTCTGGGGCTGGTATATTTTAACCGGATCATCGAATTTCTAATCCGGGCTACCTCCAATATCCTCGAACTGTCGCTGCTGCTTGGGGCGCTTGGTGTGCTGATTTTTCTTTTCACCAGCCGCGATGTCAGAACGGCGGTGTTCTTTCTGTTTAAGTCCATGATGCGCAGCATTACCGGTACGGTCATTCAACTAAACCCGATTGCCATCATGAAAATCTACGTGCAGGATTTGAAAGATAAGCGGCAAAAGATGCAGGGACAGATTGACACGCTGGCCGGGCAGTTGGTGAAGCTGAACAAAAAGATTAACGAAAACAACGAAGCCAGCAAGCAGAAATTCGCCGAAGCCAACAAGGCGAATTCCATGAACGAAAAGCCGGGCATGCGGGAAGCCGCTCAGCTTGCAACCATTGAAGGAGCCGGTTTACAGGAAATGAACGAGAAGCTGCTGCCCCTCCAGCGGAACATGAAAACCGTACTGGCGTTCATGGAGAAGGTAAACCAGAGCGCCGATTACATCATCAAGGAAACCGAAATTAAAGTCCGGCTTAAGGAAACGGAATACCAGATTGTGAAGGAAAGCTCAAGCGCGCTCAAAACAGCCGTCAGCATCTTCAAAGGCGACCCCGACAAGCGGTTTTATTTCGATCAGTCGATGGAATACATTCAGGACGACATGAGCATGAAACTAGGCGAAATGAAAAGGGCCATGGACCTGTCAATGGACTTTATTAACGGCGTCGACATTCAGAACGGTATCCTGTCCGACAAAGGCGAAGCCCTGCTGGAAGCTTATAACAAAGGCGAATTTAAGCTGGTGCAACCCAGTACGGATTCGCTGGATGCGCCAAGGGCTAACCCCATTACGGCACCGATTCCCGGTCAGGCTAATCCGTCGAAGGACGCAGGTTACCGAAATCTTTTAGATTAATTCATTTATGAAAGAGCGAATGGGCGAAAGAGCGTTTGCAAGACTGCGCTCATTTACTCTTTTGCTCTTTCAATCCTTTGCTCTTTCACTCTTTCACTCGTTAATAATATGCAACGTTTAACCGTAGCCGGTCGGCTGCTCATCACGGCCCTCGTCCTGGCCGCTGCTTTTTTCGGATTCCGTTATTTTGGCGGCAACGATGCACTTCGCAAACTCGCGCCCAAAAACAACACAACTCAGGAATCAGACAACAACACCAAATACCAGGAGTCAGAAACAATGCCCCGCGCCGACAATGAAACCGCGTCGGCATCGGTCGAAGAATCGGCTGCGTCGGACAAAGGTGGGTCATCGGGGGGTTCGTCGTCTGACAATGCCAGCACGAATGGCCCGCGCCCGGCATTTACCTACACTCCTCCGGCTCCCCAGAATGGCAAGCTGAAGGGAGTTGTGGAGTTAGGGGCCAGTGGTTTTAACTCGTTCATCATCCGGATTGACGATCAGAAGCGGTGGAAGCTCGAGAAAGCCGAATTTGGTAATAGCCTCGTTATGGAAAACATGGCCTCGGACGCCGACATCCGGACGGGTCTAAAGAGCTACATCGGTAAGATGCTTGACTTTGGTGTTGGCGGGCGCGACATTCATTTTGTGGTCAGTTCAGGCGCTATCAAAGCCGAGGGAACGCAGAAGATTATCAGGGCGCTGAAGTCGCTGAACTACGTGGTCAATACCGTAACACCGGAAAAAGAAGGTGCCTTGGGTCTGCGTTCGGTGCTACCCGCCGACTACGAAGAAAATTCGTATGTGGTGGACATCGGCTCGGGCAACACCAAAATCTCGTGGAAAGAAGGTGGCACAACCAGGGCTCTGGAGACGTATGGAGCTAAATACTACGAAAACAACACCAGCGACGAAACTGTTGCTGCCGAAGTGAAGGCAAAAGCGAAACAAATACCTGCTGACCATCGCAAAACCTGCTTCATTATTGGTGGAGTGCCGTTTGAACTGGCTAAAGCCGTACGAAAAAATAAGGAACGATACACAACGCTGGACGCACCTTCGGCTTATAAACTGGAAAACGCGAAATCGAAGGCGGGTCTGGTCATTTACAAATCCATTGCCGAGGCTACCGGCACCAACCAGTTTGTATTCGACTGGGATGCAAACTTTACGATTGGGTATTTATTGACGTTGAAATAAAAACTAAAAAAGCAGGAGGGGAAGCTGAGAACGTTTGCTAACGCCGACGTTCTCAGCTTCCCCTCCTGCTTATTGGTCGTTAGCTTTCCTATTAACCGTAGAAATACTCAATGTTT
>JAQBNX010000462.1 GCA_028288385.1 Spirosoma sp. | reverse complement strand
GCGCGTTCCGAAAAGCGATAAACTCCTGAAACTGAAAGTCGACGACGGTATGGGTGGTCGGCAGATTCTAAGCGGCATCGCCAAACATTTTGCCCCGGAAGATATTATTGGGAAACAGGTGACGTTTCTGGCGAATCTGGCCCCACGCAAGATGATGGGCCACCAGTCGCAGGGAATGATCCTGATGGCCGAAGACCGCGATGGTAAACTGGCCCTCATTGCCCCTGGCGACGCGGTCTGGAATGGGGGCGGAGTATCTTAAACCCGACAAACAGATGAAAATCAGGGCAATTACCGACCGGCTTCAACACGAGGCCGATGCGTTAACTGGCGCGGATATGAAAGACACGACCTACACCAGTCAGAACACCTTCCCCGATGAGGCAACGGCCCAGGAAGCGTTTCGTCGCTCGGTCGAAAAATTAGTCGATGTTGATGGCTGGTCGGATTTGTCCATGTTCACTGCCGACTTTCAACTAAATGATTCGACTGGCAAACCAAAGCCGGGCGGTCATCCGGAGATAGGTGACTACATCCATATCGTTCTGCCCGGCCCCATGCCCGAAAACTGGGTGCAGGTGACGAATATGGCTACAGAGGCAGAGCGGGTTGAGTTCACAGTTCAGCCTAGCCGCGACCCGAGAGAACCGGAATCCGATGAGATCAAGCATTTTTTCCAGCAACATGCCCGCAGCACCTTTCGGGTAGAGTTGGCCGGCACCGCGATTAAGGCGTCAGAAATTGGGGAAGACGAGGCTATTAATAACCAGGGACCACAGGCGGGTGATCGACCTGTGATCAATACAGTTGTTGCTGAAGGAGGCTGGCTCTTTTACCAGAAGATTCAATGGAAACTCCTAACTGACTATTTAGTGCATTTGTAAACGACAGGGATCTGATAACGAGGCAGTTGACTACGCATTATTAAAAAAGCATCTCATAAGTTTAATGCAGCGCGCTCAGTTAATGGGTAATTTTCTTGTATAGCCTGCCATACTGACGTATTTGTTTCATAAAAATTCACTTTTGCGGCCAAAATGTCCGCAAATCGGCTACGGTATGTGATTTGTTAAGGGTTATACGTAAGAAAAAACCGAAACGTCGGCCCAGCCATAGCCATGAACCTGAACAATTATACCATTAAAGCGCAGGAGGTTGTGCAACAGGCAGCCCAAATAGCGCAGGGCAATCAGCAGCAGACTGTAGAAACGGGTCATGTGCTGAAAGCCATCCTGGACGAAGACCCAAATACGGTCGGTTTCTTAAGCAAAAAAGCAGGCGTCGATACCAGCCGCCTGACGCTGGCACTAGAGGCAATCGTGAACGGCTACCCCAAAGTATCCGTTTCAGGAGGAAACGGACAGCAGCCTGGAATTTACCTCGGCAACGATATCAACGGAGCTTTGCAACGCGCTCAAACGCAAATGAAGGCCTTTGGCGATGAGTACGTTAGTGTTGAGATGATCCTGCTGGGGCTCGTAGGCGGAAAAGACGCTGTTGCTACGTTACTAAAAGATGTCGGGTATTCGGAAAAAACCTTAAAAGAAGCCATTAAAGAACTACGTGGCAAAAATAATCCTGTGAAAGACCAAAATGCCGAAGCGACCTATCAGTCGCTGCAACGATATAGCATTAACCTTAACGAACGGGCACAAACCGGCAAGATTGACCCGGTCATTGGCCGTGATGAGGAAATCCGGCGGGTGCTGCAGATCCTGAGCCGCCGAACCAAAAATAACCCGATTCTGCTCGGTGAGCCAGGCGTCGGTAAAACAGCCATTGTCGAAGGCCTTGCCCAGCGCATCGTATCGGGCGACGTACCGGAAAACCTCAAAACTAAAACCATTGTCTCCCTCGACATGGGCTTACTCATTGCCGGCGCCAAGTACAAAGGTGAATTTGAGGAACGTCTTAAAGCCGTTATAAAAGAAGTGACCGACTCGGATGGGCAGATTATCCTGTTTATCGATGAGATCCACACGCTCGTAGGCGCAGGTGCCGGGGGCGAAGGCGCGATGGATGCAGCTAACCTGCTTAAACCAGCTTTATCGCGGGGTGAACTCCACACCATTGGCGCCACTACGCTGAAAGAATACCAGAAATACATTGAGAAAGACAAAGCACTCGAACGCCGTTTCCAGGCCGTATCGGTCGATGAACCGGATGTTGCCGATGCCATCAGTATTTTGCGGGGTATCAAGGACAAATATGAGTTGCACCATGGCGTACGGATCAAAGACGACGCCGTTATTGCAGCCGTTGAACTATCGACCCGCTACATCACCGACCGGTTCCTGCCCGATAAGGCCATTGATTTGATGGACGAAGCGGCTGCAAAACTGCGGCTTGAAATGGACTCCGTGCCCGAAGAACTCGACGAACTCAACCGGCGCATTATGCAGTTGGAAATCGAGCGCGAAGCTATCCGGCGCGAAAATGACAAGGAAAAAGAAACGTTTCTGAGCCGCCAGATTGCCGACCTTAGTGAGCAACGTAATGAACTGAAAGCCCGCTGGGAAACCGAGAAGGAATCGGTAAACGAAGGGCGTACGTTGAAGGAACAGCTCGACCAGTTGCGTTTAGAAGCGGAGCAGGCCGAACGCGCCGGTGACTACGGCAAGGTAGCCGAGATTCGGTACGGCCGTATGCCAGAAATCGAGCAAAAACTGGCTAGCTTAACCAAGGATGGGTCTACGAATAACTCGGCAGACCGAATGATGCAGGAAGAAGTAACGGCCGAGGACATCGCCGAAGTGGTAGCGAAGTGGACCGGTATTCCAGTGCAGAAAATGCTGCAGAGCGACCGGGAGAAACTTCTGCATCTGGAGCAGGAACTAGGCAAGCGTGTGGCTGGGCAGACCGAAGCCATTGAGCTGGTGGCCGATGCCGTTCGCCGGAGCCGAGCTGGCATGCAGGACCCCAAGCGGCCCATTGGCTCATTCATTTTCCTGGGAACTACGGGTGTTGGTAAGACCGAAGTGGCCCGGACGCTGGCCGAATACCTGTTCAATGACGAAAACGCCCTGGTGCGCATCGACATGA
>JAQBNX010000456.1 GCA_028288385.1 Spirosoma sp. | reverse complement strand
AGGGTGCCGGGTACGCCAACGGCCAATGACCAGGTTTTTAAAGCGGTTGCGGCTAAGGATGGCATCACGGCGCTATATATTCATTCCAGCCGTATGCTGAATGCCTACGGGTTTCTACGACGGATTTTCGAGATTTTCGAGAAGTATAAAACGCCGGTCGACATGCTGGCTACCTCAGAGGTGTCGGTGTCGGTAACGATTGATAATATTGAACGCATTGAAGAAATCACCGCCGAACTCAGTACGTTCTGTGAGCTGGAAGAACCAGATTACGACCAGACCATTATTTGCATAGTAGGCAACTTCAGTGCCGATAATGAAGGCGTGGCCGTGCAAGTATTCAATGCCCTTAAACAGATCCCGATTCGGATGATTTCATATGGCGGCACCGAAAGCAATCTGTCACTGCTGGTGCACGGCCGCTATAAAGCCCATGCGCTCAATGCTCTGAATGAGGGACTGTTTTCAGCGTAATGCCATTAAAAAGAAAGCCATTGAATGCCTGAAAATGCCATCTGATGCTTGGTTAGGCTATTACTGTCTACTTCAGACTAATAAATCGAAGAATTCATTGACGTAATCGGCTGTCTGATCTACACGAACAAATGCTTCAACTTTCCTTTATCCGCGAGAACAAAGACGCTACGTTAGCGGGCCTGCGTAAGAGACACTTCGCCAATGCCGACCAGATTGTGGATCAGGTTATTGCCCTGGACCAGCAACGGCGGGATACCCAGCGCGACCTCGACGATACACTAGCCCTCTCTAATGCCAAAGCCGGTCAGATAGGTCTGCTCATGAAAGCAGGCGATAAAGCGGCTGCCGAAGCGGCTAAACTAGAAACGGCCGATTTAAAAGCCCGTTCAAAAGAACTCGCCGATACGCTCCGCCAACTTGAAGCGGACCTGCAGAATGTGCTGGTAACCATTCCTAATTTGCCCCACAGCAGCGTTCCCGAAGGCCGCACGGCCGACGATAACGCTGCTGTGCTTGAACACGGCACCATTCCAACGCTCCATGCCAACGCCCTGCCACATTGGGAGTTGATAAAGAAGTATGATATAGTTGACTTCGAACTCGGCACCAAGATTTCCGGGGCTGGATTTCCCGTCTACAAGGGCAAGGGAGCCCGCATTCAGCGAGCTATGATTAACTTCTTTTTGGACGAAGCCCTGAAAGCTGGTTATACGGAAGTGCAGCCACCGATTCTGATCAATGAGGACTCGGGCTTTGGAACAGGGCAGTTGCCTGACAAAGAAGGCCAGATGTATTTTGCTACCGACGATAAGCTGTATCTGATTCCAACCGCCGAGGTTCCCATCACTAATATGTACCGTGATGTAATCCTGCCCGAAGGTCAATTGCCCACTAAAAATGTGGGCTATACACCCTGTTTCCGGCGTGAAGCGGGATCGTGGGGGGCGCACGTCCGGGGCTTAAACCGACTGCACCAATTCGACAAAGTTGAAATTGTCAGAATTGAGAAACCAGAAAACTCGTATACGGCTCTGGAGGAAATGAGTCAGTACGTACAATCGTTACTGCAAAAGCTGGAATTGCCTTATCGTGTTTTGAGACTCTGTGGGGGCGATATGGGCTTTACGTCGGCGCTGACCTATGACATGGAAGTGTGGTCGGCGGCTCAGGGGCGCTGGTTAGAGGTAAGCTCTGTCTCGAACTTTGAGACGTATCAGGCCAATCGGCTCAAGCTTCGCCAAAAAGTGGCGGGTAAAATGCAGCTACTACATACGCTGAACGGTTCGGCACTCGCCTTACCCCGGATTCTGGCAGCCATCCTGGAGAATAATCAGACACCGGATGGGATTCGGATACCAAGTGCGTTAGTTTCATACTGTGGCTTCGACACGATTAGCTAACAACTACTGCCAACTGCCAAGCGAAAGCTATGACCCCTATGGGTTGATTCTTCGTTTACTCTGTTGATCCACTACTTTTACCTAAAACATTACGCAAACCAGCAAGCATGGCGGAACGCATCACTTACGGCAAAACGTGGTGGGGACAACAGTGGCTCAACGCGCTAACCAGCATTGACATGGCTAACCGCCTGCCCCGCGGTAAAACCTACGCCAATAAAGGGGCTGTGCAGGGTCTAAAAATAGAGGCAAACCAGATTAGTGCCTCCATAAAAGGAACAGCACCCCGGCCATACCGGTCCAAGCTGTCGGTACCTCTGTTCAGCGAGCAGGATAAAAATTGGCTACTCACCGAGATAAAGGAAAATCCGACGATTCTGGCGCAGCTTCTAAACCGGCAACTCCCCAACGAACTTACTGAGTTTGCCCAGCAACGGGGTATTCAGCTGTTTCCTCACACATTTGAAGATTTGACAATGGGCTGCTCCTGCCCCGACGAGGCTAGCCCATGCAAACACATTGCAGCCGTCATCTACGTAATCGCGAACGAGATCGACCGCAATCCTTTTTTGGTTTTTCAGCTTAAAGGGCTGGATATTCTGAGCGAGCTACAAAGTCTTAAAGCTAATGCGCCGGGCGCCGGTCTGGAAGCCGTACTCTCTTTCAAAGATCTGTGTACCGAAGATATTCCCGACGAAGACGAGGATTGGAAACCTGACGAAACCATCCACTCCAATCTGGACTTTGCTACAATACCACCCCTGGCCGAACAACTGCTCGACCTACTGGCACCTGAGGTAACCTTTGCGAAGGGAGACTTTCATAAATCGCTCGCAAAAGCGTATAAGCTCTTCGCCCGAACGGATGCCATCAAGCCAGCCACCATTAGATCAGAAGCGACCGATCAGTTTCTCAACCCCAGCGACAGTATTGAGTTACAACTGGACGAGGTGATGGAGTTACGTAAGATCAATATGTTTAGCGAACATGGCGAACCGCGGCCCCTTAAAGATTTTACCTTAAGCGACCTAACGGGTTGGCTTGGCAAGCTTACGGAGTCTGACTGGCCAGAAATGAGCGATTCGGTGCGGTCTTTATATTTAACACAGCAGTTTGTTGCAGTACTGCTGAGCCGGGGTGCCGTAGTGCCACAGCTCCTGCGCGTGGGGCCAACCGAAGAGCAGTACCGGGTACGGTGGCTCCCCGCTACGCTCAACGAAACCGTCCGAAACCTGACTAACCAGCTTGCCACGCAATTGCCTCCTACCATGCTATCGGTGCGCTGGCAAAAGGACATTTTAGCCCTGCCCGATCAGCAGCAGACACTTACCCTCTGTTCGTTGCTAATGCGACGGCCCATTCGGCAAACGACCATTGAACTTTGGGAACGCTGGCCGCTCGAAGATGCAGACCGGCTGTTTTTCGGGATTGAAACGATACGGTTTGAGGGATTTGGCAAACGCGAAATGCCATTGGCCATGCAGCTTTGGTTGAACGACTTCTTCCTAACCCACAAACGGTTTGTGCCTATATTGAGAGTAGAGGACAGCGAACTGGGCGATGAGTTTCGGATCAGCCTGCTAATTCGTGATGTTGAAGCCGCCGACGCAACGGCTCCGGTTCCACTAACCGAATTAGTAACCGAAAAACGTTACGTATCCATCCGAATGGCCGTTCTGCAGGACTTGCTTGTACTTTCGCGGCACTTTCCCGATCTGGCTAAATTAATGCACAAGGATGGCCCAGCACACTTGTTTTACAAACCGGAGGATTTTGTGAAGGTGCTATTAGATACGTTGCCCCGTATGCAGTTGCTGGGTATTGCGCTCCTGCTACCCCAGTCGCTCCGGCACTGGGTTCGACCGCAAGTGGGTGGGCGGCTCAAGGCCAAAGTCAGCGCCGACAATGCCTTTATGCGGCTGGACGATATGCTCACGTTCGACTGGCAAATAGCGATCGGCGATGAGATGGTCAACGTTCGGGAGTTTCAAAAACTGGTGAATAACTCCACGGGACTGGTTAAAATAAAAGACCAATACGTTCTGCTCGACCCCGCCGACCTAACTAAACTATACAAACAACTTGAAAGCCCACCCGAACTCACCGGCCCCGAACTTTTGCGGGCAGCCCTGACAGAAGAGTATAAAGGCGGTCGGCTGGGTATTACGCCAGAGGTTAGAACACTCATCCGGAAATTCACCGATAGTCCTGAACAGGCGCTCCCCGACACACTTAACGCGTATTTAAGGCCCTACCAGCAGCGCGGTTATGACTGGCTCGTTAAAAATACAGCCCTTGGCATGGGCAGTTTGCTGGCCGATGATATGGGTTTAGGAAAAACCCTGCAAATCATTGCGTTGCTGCTTAAATTCAGGCAGGAAGGGGGATTCAAAAAGCAGAAGGGCCTGGTTGTTATGCCCACCACGCTTCTCACCAACTGGCAAAAGGAAATCGCTCGCTTTGCTCCGGAACTTCAGGCGCGGATTTACCACGGCTCTGGTCGACGATTACCGGCCACATCCATAGCCTATGATCTGCTGCTGACAACCTACGGTGTCGTGCGCTCAGACTTGGAAACGCTCAAAAAAACGACGTGGGCGGTAGTCATTATTGACGAAGCACAGAATATCAAAAATGCCGACACAGAGCAGAC
>JAQBNX010000435.1 GCA_028288385.1 Spirosoma sp. | reverse complement strand
TGAGACGACCCTGTTACGGGATCTTCGACAATGCCGGACTGAGGCCCAAAAAACCGGGACAAAAAATCAACCTCCGATCCGGCATCGGCGGGGGCAGTTACGATAACGCCCCGCGAAGGAACGGTGTTCATTTCCCGAAAATCCGGTGTTAATGCTTCAATCTGTGCCTGAGTTTCGTAGACTACCAGGAAGTCCGTTCTTCCTTTAAATATAGCGGACGGTTTCTCTCCCAGACTTGCCAGCAGCGCAGGTGGCTGCACTACTGGCCGTTGCACTACGTCGATGGGAAAGTCGAGCGTAAGCCATCCGTTTTCGCCCCGACACACATGCAACGAACCACTGCGCGAGTCGAAAAAAATCTGATCCACAGCGGGCTTTTCCTCCAGATAAAAAACGACATGACCCGCAGCCAGGGTAGCGTGGCCGCACAAGTCTACTTCAACGGTGGGGGTAAACCAGCGGATGTGGTAGTGCGCATCATCGCTGGTTTTGCAGTAGAAAGCCGTTTCGGCAAGATTATTCTCGGCCGCAATTTGCTGCATCTGTTCATCGGGAAGCCAATTGGTCAGCGGGACAACGGCGGCTGGATTACCTGCAAACAGGCGGTCGGTGAAGGCGTCGAGTTGATATAGGCGCATGGAAGTCAGGAACTACGTAGAAATAAGATGGAAAGTGGTTTCGTCAAAGGCTGCCAGCGACGACAGTTTTATGGTGGCAATGTCAAATTTAGGGTCGTTACGTTCAAATTCGGCGGGAACGGCCACCGTACGCATTCCCGCGGTGTGGGCCGAAACAAGTCCACTACCCGAGTCTTCAAACGCCAGGCAGTTGGTGGGCAATACGCCCAGTTTGCGGGCTGTACCGAGGTAAACATCCGGAGCAGGTTTGTTATTGGCCTCCAAGGTGGCGGAATGCCAGAGTGTGAGCAGGGGACGAAGGCCAATCCGGTCGACTACCACCTCGATCAGGCTCATGGGTGAGGCTGATGCAATGGCTGTTGGAATGCCCCGTTGAACAAAGCGCGTTACGGCGGCTATGGCACCAGGCATTGGCTCAGCGAGAGCGGCAATCCGCTCGTGAACGTTTTCTGTAATAGCATCTGCAAGTTGTTCATTGGTCCGCCCTGATGCATCCTGCGCTGACCAGGGCCGTTGGGCCCGCCAGTAGTTCACGACGTTCAAAATAGGCATGCCCGTTGTTTGTTTGCATTCGTCGTCGGTCAGCATTAGCCCCAACGACCCAAAAACAATTCGTTCAGCAGCCCGCCAGTGGGGTTCAGAATCCACTAGTAGCCCGTCCATGTCAAATATTGCTGCGTGTATCAAAAAAGGAGTTGTAATGAGTAACGATTAAAAAGAGGCTTTTGGCTTCTCAGTTTTGTTAAATTAAACCGGTGCCTGTCGGAATGGTTTAACGTCTATTTTGTCCCAGACTCCCTTTACAATGTAAGGGTCTTCGCCCAGATACTCGGTCAATTGCTCGTCTGATTCAAGATCAAGAATCAGCATTGATCCAATCATTCGGCCATCAGGATCGAGCAGGGCACCACCTAGGACAAACTGTCCCCTCGCCTTGAGTTCGCGGACGTAATTTAAATGAGCCGGCCGGACAGCCATGCGTCGGTCTAGGGCGTCGACATCCGTGAAGTCGTACGCGTGTATAACGTAGTGCATTATCAGAAGTAAGCTTTGTTGTAACGCATTATATCTTGGCTACTAACTCAAGGGTATTTCTAGAACTATATCGTGTCAACTAATAAAAAGTACAGTATCCCTTCTCTATGAAAAACACGTAATGTTGATTTAAACCCACAAACAAAAGGCTAAATGGCCCTATTGCTGGTTGGATTCAGAGTCGCATTCAAGCTGAAAAGTAATTCTTTCGCCGTTTTCTTCCTAATCTCTGGCTTTCACCCACTTCACTCGCTTGATTTCGTCGATGAACCGTTCCTATATCTCTTAGCTTGTGTTATCCGTTACGTCCCTATTAGTTGGCCACATCAGAATAATTCCCTGCTCACTATCGAAACGATTCTACAGGACTCAGTAGGCGTGGTTAGTACGTAACCATCTACTCCATTCTCGATGGAGAATGCGAAGAAATACACTATACTTTAACGGCAACCCTACCGACAGAGAAACTGGTAAATCCAAAAATTCGCGTTATAAAGTGTCCTTCATGACCGGCCAGGGCAAAAAGCTCGTGGCTACTTCGCCAACGAGCTTTTTGCCCAACCGAACGCTGGGTATTGCCCATCACTTGCCTATAAGGTGATTACTAATATACCACGGCTATACCACGGCATCATAAACGTTTACGACGATGCCATTTGGCAGTCGCAGTGGCTTATTAAATTCAAAAACTCGGTATTAGCGTGTGAGGATAGTGTGGGGCCGTAAACGAAAATATAGGCCCTACCACAGCTTCATTAAAGCTAACAAAGAAACTTATATCCAGCATGCCCTTGGGGATGGACACACATTGAACTAATGACGTAGCTTGATCAGGATTATACCTTATAGTAGAAGAATTATTACGTCAAGTGCGTAGCAAA
>JAQBNX010000853.1 GCA_028288385.1 Spirosoma sp. | reverse complement strand
TACGGATCAGAAGGTTGGGAGTTCGAATCTCTCCGGGTGCGCCAGACCTGTCTCGCCTCGGCGCCGCTCCAGATCGCGTCCGAGCAATCTCCGCCGGGCCGTTCCGCCTGACCTCCCTTGCTGCTAGAACTGTGGCCTGCACCCGCTCCGTTGGAGGTCCACCGTGAAG
The DNA here is from genome assembly GCA_028288385.1 of Spirosoma sp. Lineage (GTDB taxonomy): Bacteria > Bacteroidota > Bacteroidia > Cytophagales > Spirosomataceae > Spirosoma. The sequence continues at coordinate 2,495 of JAQBNX010000853.1, read as the reverse complement.
CTCTCCCGCCGCATCCTGGCCACTCTTGCGCTGGCCTTCGCCGGCCTCCTGGCCTTCGTCACCCCGGCCTCGGCCGACACGTACGAGTACCAGATCGCCGTCCAGGGAGACTTCTGGGCGTACGAGAACGCCTACTCGGGCAACGACTACGGACACGCGGTCTACGAGGACGGCGGAGACGAGATCTACATCCAGGACGACAAGAAGGACGGGATGAGAGTCGCGGCCTTCTGGTCGGTGCCCTCGCTCAACCGCACCGGCCTGTGCGTCAACACCGGTGGCTACATGGCCCTCCACGAGTGCAACAAGAGCTTCGCCGAGGGGCACCGTATCTACATCAAGTTCGCCGGTCGCTGCGACGGAGCCGTCAGCTCATGTCGCTACCTCAGCCAGTACTCCAACGGTGCCGCGACGGACAGCACCCTCACCTGAGGGCCGTCGAGACCGCCGCACACCCAGGACGACAGGAGATCCCCGATGATGAAGTCCCGACCCCTCGCCCGGGCCGGCGCGATCCTGCTGGCTGCGGTCGGCCTCATGGCGCTGGTCGGCCCGCAGTCGGCGTCGGCCCGCGACGGCCGCGCCTTCACCAGCGACACCGGTGACATCGCCGGCCACACCTCCTACTACGACGCGACCGACATCTACACCGTCTACGACGACGACGCGGACTCGGTCGGGGTCGTCGGATGGATCGAGATCAAGCAGTCCGACGGCAGCTGGCGACCCTTCCCGCGGGTGTACGTCGGGACCGGCAACGGGACCCAACGGTCCAACTACAAGGACGTGGTCCGGGAGGCCGCGACGGTCCGGATCTGGGCGTGCCGGCAGAACGGCCCCGACGGCTACCCCTTCAACTGTGGTCGGGCTGACGTCTCCGGCAGCTGAACCCGACGTCCTTGCGGCGGCGACACTCACCCCGCCCAGGAGGGACCGACCAGCTCAGGACCACCGGGGCGAATGTTGTAGCGTCAACTGAAGGGTGGAACACTGGACCCATGGCGACGCGATGGCTGGACGACGAGGAGCAGGCGACCTGGCGGAGCTTCATCGCGGTCGTCGAGCTCCTGCCGGGCGTGCTCGACACCCAGATGCGGCACGAGTCGGGCCTCACCCACTTCGACTACCTGGTGCTGGCCATGCTGTCGGAGGACCCGCAGCGCACCCTGCGGATGACCGCCCTCGCAGGCTGGACGAACGCCACGCTGCCCCGGCTGTCGCACGTCGTACGTCGACTCGAGGGCCGCGGTCTGGTGGAGCGGTTCCCGTGCCCCGAGGACGCCCGCGCCACCAACGCCCGGCTGACCGATCGCGGCTGGGACACCCTCGTCGCGGCCGCCCCCGGTCACGTCGAGACGGTGCGCGGTCAGGTGTTCGACGCGCTCACCCCGGAGCAGGTGGGTCAGCTGGCCGGGATCGCGCAGGCCATCCTCGGGCGGATCAGCCCCGGCGGCCGCCCGCTCAGCCCGGGCGCGGGTCCCGTGTCCCCGGGCCAGCGCGGCACGGCGGAGGCCGTGACGACAGGGCCTGCTCCGGCCTAGCATCAACGATGGGCTCTCGCGTTCTCGTCCTCAGCGCCAGCATCGGCTCCGGTCACGTGATGGCCGCCGCCGCCCTGGTCACCGCCTTCGCGGCCCGGTCCGACGTCGACGAGGTGGCCAGCATCGACGCGCTGCAGGGCTCGAGCGAGGTCTTCCGGGCCTTCTACGACGACGCCTACTTCGCCCTGGTCAAGGCCACCCCCTGGCTGGTGGGCTGGGGCTACGACGCCAACGACGTGCCCTTCAAGCTGGGCAGCTCGGTCTCGCTGTGGGACCGGATCAACACTTCCGCCCTCGTCCGGGAGATCCTCGACTTCGCCCCGACCGTCGTCGTCTGCACGCATTTCCTCCCGCTGCGCCTGGTCGCCCTGCTGCTGGCCCGCGGCAGCATCAGCTGCTCCCTCTCCGCCGTCACCACCGACTACGACTTCCAGGGCCTCTGGCTGACGGGGGTGTTCACCCGCTACTTCGTGGCCCGCGAGGAGACCAAGGACTACCTGGTCGCCATGGGGCTGCCCGAGGAGCGGGTCACGGTGTCGGGCATCCCCGTACGGCCGGAGCTGGGCCAGCCGGTGGACCGGGGGGCCGTGCTCGGTCGCTACGGGTTGACCGCTGACGTGCCCACCCTGCTGATCTCGGCCGGGGCCGCCGGCGGGGCGTACGTGACCAGCATCGTGAACCAGGTGAAGCGGCTGCGCTCACCGGTGCAGGCCGTGATCGTGTGCGGTCGCAGCGAGGCGCTCCGGGCGCGGATCAGCGCCCAGGTCGAGGGGCTGGACCACCTCGTGGTCCTGGGCTACACCGACGACATGACCGACCTGATGCGGTCGGCCACCCTGTTCGTCGGCAAGCCCGGCGGGCTGTCGTCCTCGGAGTGCATGGCCGCCGGTCTCCCGATGGTGCTGGTCAGCCCCATTCCCGGGCAGGAGGTCCGCAACAGCGACTTCCTGCTGG
>JAQBNX010000735.1 GCA_028288385.1 Spirosoma sp. | reverse complement strand
CGAGACGGAAGACCCTGTCAAGAAGCAGAAAATTACTGCCTGGTTTGCGCAGGATATTCCTGTTTCGGCCGGACCGGAGCGAGTGAACGGGTTGCCGGGCCTGATCCTGGCCCTGGACATCAACGATGGCGACGTAGTTATCGAAGCCGTTAGTGTCGTATTCAGGCCACTAACCCCCAGCGACCTGAAACTCCCCAAACTAAAAGGCAAAAAAATCAACGACGGGGCCTACGATACGCTGATCCGTCAGTACATTACCGAGCAAATGACGGCTCACCAAAATCCGTACTGGGAAATTCGATATTGACTGCATCCCCAAAATTAAGTCCTGGCGAACCGGACAACCGGTTTCACCAACTCAAGTCCGGACTGTTTTCTAGCGTGGTCGCTGGTGGGGCACATCCCGATTCAGCCCATCATTCCAACTCACCGATTTAATAGCCAACTCAAAAACGATTGGTTGCTATGGCAGGTTGCCAGAATAGTATGCTGTCTGAAGTATGTTGAAAGACGCCGAAGCCCGTAGGTTGAGCAAATTTTTAAGCCTGGTGCTACGCCACAAGCCCGACCAACTCGGGATTTCGCTGGATGCGAATGGCTGGACGGATGTTGATACATTACTAACTAAACTCAAAACCAAAGGCTTCCGGATCGACCGTGACCAACTGCAGTACGTAGTAGAAACCAACAACAAGAAACGATTTGCGTTCAGTCTTGACGAAAAACAGATTCGGGCTAATCAGGGGCATTCGGTAGCCGTTGACTTAGGTTACCTCCAACAGCAGCCGCCCCAATTTTTATATCATGGCACGGCAACCCAATTCCTGGATTTGATTCTAGTGGAGGGATTAAAAAAGATGGGCCGCCATCATGTTCATCTCAGCATTGACGACCAAACAGCCCGTTCGGTAGGGAGCCGCCATGGCAGACCAGTTGTTTTACTAGTCAAAGCCGGCGATATGGCTGCCGACGGACACGTTTTTTACCAGACGGATAATGGCGTCTGGTTAACCAACTACGTTCCCGTTGCCTATATCGAGCCTGCTAATCGGTTACAGTAAAACACCCGCCTGACGGATGCGAGACGCGCAGCGGAATCGTTACGTCAATTGCCACTGCTGGCTTAGTTCCTGTGTTAGAGCCTTCAGTTGCTGGTAGGTGAGGGGTTTGGTCAAAAAATGGGTTGCCCCTAAGGAGAGAGAGCGTTCGCGGTCGTTTTTATCGGTTGATGTGGTGAGCATAATAACCGGCAGATCGACAAACTTAGGAGTACTACGTAACTCCTTCAGGGTTTCAAAGCCGTTTTTGCGCGGCATGTTAACATCCAATAAGATAAGTCGGGGTAATTCGGCACACTCGTCCAGTTTAGGCAGCAGCTCGGTGCCATCGTTGAGCAATAGCACCTTAACTGAGAGGTCACCATCACCAAAGGCCGATTGGATAATTAATTGGTCGTCTTCATCATCGTCAACGACCCAGACGGAAGGGCAATCTAGAAGTGATTTCATGTTAGGCGTTACGGAGGTACGAGAGTACGAATTTCTTCCGTCATAAACAAACCCTTGTTTTAAGCGTATAGCCGTTTAACAATGTTTTAATGAACTAAAAACTATCGGCCTCCCAATGAGTTGTTCACTCATCACTCAATGAGTAATCACTGTATTACTTCAGGATTACGGCTCGACGTATGGCTTATTCGGTATTGATAGTGGATGATGACGATGATGATTTCATGTTATTATCCAGCCACATTAAGCATTGCCACCAAAACGTCACCCTGACTTACGCACAAAACGGGGTAGAAGCAACTGAAAAGTTGATAGCTGGCCTGCACCCAAATCTTATTATAGTAGATGCTAATATGCCGCTGATGAGCGGTTATGAATTATTGGTTTGGCTGATGAAATCCACGTCCTGGCGGCATATTCCGGTTGTCATATGGACGGGCGTTATGTCAGACAGTGAAGTGACCCACTATTATCGGGCGGGGGCCAACACGGTTCTGCTGAAAGAAAAAGCCCTGAAAAGTGTGGATGCTTTCTGCCAGCACTGGTTTGAATTGGTGCAATTGCCCGAACTTGTTTCAACCGAACTTGAATAGGTCTGTTTTAACTTCTTTCACTAATCATAAACCCCACTGGGTTAATAATATCGACAGCGGCGACGTATAATGGCCAGAGTTAGTGGTTGGTACGTTTAGAGTCTGGTCAGGCACTGCCCATAGACCTGCTCCCTGCCAAAGCCGTTTTCATTTCACCTTCAGAATATCTTTCCAGTTGGTTGTATAGCAGGGAGACAGATAGGCCCGCCGATGATGCCACGTTGGATCATAGCCGGCACTGGCCAGCCGCAGCCGGTCGCGCCCGTAGCGCTGTTTGACTGTATCCATCACCTTCGACAGTTTTTCTAATCGCTCGTCTGGTAGTTCGGTAAATAATGAACGCTGCTGGTGGCCATTAGGAACCAGATCAGACAGTATGATGCCCACCTTCTGGTAAATGTAGCCGAATCGAAAAATTGCTTTTAGCGCAGCCTGGGCATAGCCG
>JAQBNX010000361.1 GCA_028288385.1 Spirosoma sp. | reverse complement strand
GTACTGATTATCGAAGACGAAGAATTAGCGGTCCGCAAACTGACCAAACTCCTCCAGGATGTTGACCCAACCCTGAACGTGGTAGGAACGGCCGCCAGTGTCAGGGCTTCCGTTAACTGGCTTAATGCCAATACCCCCGGCAAGCCGTCAGCGCCGGACCTGATCCTGATGGATATAGAACTGGCCGATGGTCAAAGTTTTGAGATCTTCGAGCAGACAACCGTGACGGCGCCGGTGATTTTCACCACGTCCTACGACGAATATGCCTTGCGGGCGTTTAAAGTCAATAGCATCGACTACCTGCTCAAACCCATAAAGCGGCACGAACTGGAAGCCAGTTTGGAGAAGCACCGCCGAATGAGCAGCGGCACGGCACCCGAAACCTCTCCGCAGGTGTCCATCGATGCCCTGGTGCAGCAACTACGCCAGCAGGTGGCGCCATCAGAGCAACGGCGCCGGTTTCTGGTGCGGCACCTTTCGCAGTGGGTACCCGTTGAAGTGAGTGACATTGCTTATTTCCACTCCGAAGATGGTGTTAGCCTGTTCCGCACTCGCTCAAATCAGAAATACTCGGTGGATTATACACTCGATGAACTGGAAGCCATGCTCGACCCGACGCAGTTTTTCCGGGCTAACCGCCAGTTTATTGTCGACATTAACTCGGTGCAGCAGATTCACCCTTATTTTAACAACAAACTTAAGCTGACACTAAAACCCACCACCGACGACGAGGTGCTGGTGAGCCGGGAGCGGGCAACTGATTTTAAAAAATGGATGGGGAAGTGAGCACGCGCTGCGACAGATCGACCAAGACATTTGGCGTAGTTTCCAGCAGCGTTTTAGCAGCCTGCAGTTCGGCCCGGACCAACTGTTCGAGCTGATGCACCAGCAAGGGAGCCATCAGCCGCTGCCAGCCTTTCAGGTCGACGCTCAGTTCAAAGGTGACGCGGGTGGTTTTGTCCAACCGCTCAAAGGTTCGCTGATCCCAGAGTGCCAAAGGACCACCCACACTCTCGTAGGCCACCCGGCGGTTTAAGGCTGCCGCCGTTACTTCGGCCTCAATGGTCATTGCCTGCCCCAGCAAGTGAATTACCTGCCGAAGCTTGAGACCCGACCGAGCCAGTCCTGGTGCGTCCTGTTGGCTGCGCTGAACGGTTTTCCGCCAAAATGCATCGTAATGATAACAGGCCATCACACCATACACCTCGGTCAACGGCAGCAGGATCAGTTCGCTATGGCGAGCGGTAATCATGCCAGTTCCTGCTCAGGCTGGCTGGCAATGAACCGCTCAGCAGCCATCAGCGAATCAAATAACACAGTAGGCACCAGGGAGCCGGGAAACTGTTGAAGTTCCTCCGACGATACTTTAGAAAACAGGTCCGGAGATAGTATGCTGATGTTGCAGCGAAGTCCAAAGGCATACGCTTTATTGAAGAATTCGTTCACGATCCAGTCGATGGTGCGCGTCCAGGCCGTCTCGAATTCTTTGGTATCGTGAACGTGAAACCGACACGCCCGTTGCTGCCCTTCGGTCTGTTGCCAGTCCAGCATTCGGAGCGTGGCCTGCTTAAGTTCGTCGTTGGTGCAGTAGCCGCTCCACCGCATGAACAGGTAGTTCTTATCGGCATTATACTGTAACTCGGCATATACCTCGTCGGCAGCATTTCGGGCGGTATAAATAGGTGTCATGTCGTGTTGATCAGGTCAGGATTAATGAGAGTGGGCCGGGTTGCTCTGCTGGTAGCAGTCGAGTGTTTCAGTTGTGATGCCGAGGTAACTGGCCACGTACTGGGGCGGCACTCGCCGGAGCACTTTAGGGTGCTGGTTCAGCAGACTGGTGTAGCGGTCTTCGGGTGTTTCTCTGAGCAACGAGGCTTCCCGGCATTCTAAGCGGCTTAACTGGTCCTGCAGCAGCAGTTGGCCAAAGCGCTGCCAGACCGGATAATGACCACACAAGGCCATTACGTCGTCATACCGGGTTTCAAGCACCTGAGTCTCTGTCAGGGTCATGACATGAACGAACGAGGGTCGCTGGGTGAAAAAGCTCACCAACGACCCCAGCAGTCCGTTTTCAAAAACAAATTCTTTAGAAACCTCCCAGCCATCCAGGTCGTAGTACAGCCGTCCACATCCTTTTTCAATGAAAGCAATGGTCTGGCAAACCTCGCCCTCCCGGGCATACAGGAGATCGGGCGGCAATTTTTTAGGCTGTAAAATAGCCCGGAAGGCGGCCATTTCGTCGGGAGTGGGTCGCACAACCTGCTCAATATTAGACAGAACACGCTGCATGGGATGCAAACAACTGATTTTGTGCTGCTAATATGCTAGGTGCCGACAAATTTGCCTAATTTTTTGTGGGTGGAATACCAGTTAATAGGGTTTCTGTAGGAACCCAAAAAGTCCGGCTTTATGCCTGGTCCATTCAGACACGGGCTAACAAGCTTGTATCACCCATCCCGATTGGCATCCTGTTTACTTCGTAGGAATACAGCTCGCGCACATCGCTGTCTGCGCCGTTGGAAAACCGGACGCGGCAATAATTCAGACCGGCGGGCGTCTGGGAGAATAGCCACTTACGCCCCACCTTCGACAGGATAAAGAGCCCGTTGTCATCGCCCAGAGCATTAAAATCAGGAGCAGGGCTGGTCTTGTTAAACTGCTGAATACCAAACCGACGTTGCAACAGCCCAGTCGTGTAGGCTACGTCTTCGGTAGCCATTCCAATCTCACTGACGCCTTGAAAAAGGTCAGAAAACGTCAGGTTGGGGTCTTCCAGGTTCAGGTCCGTGCGGGCAATGAACTCAATCAGGTTACTCTGTTCGGGTGTCGACGGCGACTCATAAAAATAGCAGGACCGGGCCCGCCAGTGAGGGAAGTCGGCAATTGTTTTTTGCGGGGCCTGCGTGTCCAGATAGTCGAAGTCGAAATAATACATGATTACTTCCAGCGATCCGCGGGGCACATTGATGGCGAGGTGATAGGGGGCCACCGGCTGGTTAACCAGTCGGAACGTCAGGCGGCTCCAGCCAATGAGCACGGTCAGGTGGCTGGTGGAGTGAGCCAGTAAAGGCAGGCCCAGTCGGCGGACGTAAAAAGTTCGGGTGGCATCCAGATCGGCAGTGTAAAGTTCAATATCCAGGAGTTTCATAAAAAAAGAGGAAGGTTTAACGAATCGACCGTCCGATGATTGGGCAGTCTGTAATTGTTGTTTACTGGCTCAAAATTCGTCTTCTGTTGCTGGTGAATCAATGCCATCGCAAGTGAACCGGGAAAAGTGGAGAACGAAACGTCAATGCCCCGCTTTGTAGCGTTTTCTGTCTAAAATATGCGTTTTTCGCTGTCGCCGGTTCATAGCGCTTAAGTACCGTTTCAACCTTTCTCTCCTTGATAACAGCTCCTGATACCACCAATTTTGATCCATCAGCCGGACGCACTGGCTTGCTTCTTTTTAACCACAAATACAATGAACACAGAATTTGCAAAAGCTCCCGTGATCCAGCGGGGCAACACCCTCAAAAATGCGTACTGGTACGCAGGGACGCTTGTTAACGTCCTGATCGATGGTCAGCAGACAAACGGCCGGTACGCCCAAGTTGAACTAACCCTCCGGCCTGGTTCGGAGCCACCTGTTCACACCCATACCCGCGAAGACGAGGCCTTTTATCTGCTGGAAGGTTCTATCCGCTTCGCCATTGGTGAGCATGTTTTTACCGCCAAAGCAGGTGATTACGTTCTGTTACCCAAGGGAATTCCTCACAGCTTTCAGATTTTGACCGAAACAGCCAAATCTGTACTGACTATTTCTCCAGCAGGCTTTGATGATTATTTCCGCCACCCTAACGTTTCTAATCCGTCACCTTCCCTGGCCCTGCGTGGAGCACCCCAAG
>JAQBNX010000346.1 GCA_028288385.1 Spirosoma sp. | reverse complement strand
GGCAGCTGGCAGACCCCCTATATGGTCTTTGCCACCCTGCCACCAACCTAAACAGGACTTTGGACGTCAGGGTCATTATCAGAAAATATGGTAATTGGATACCACTGGCCCCGGGTTGAGGTATTGGCTTCTACTGTCCTATAAATATTCAGGATCGTCCGTTAGAGATTCTAACAAGCTTCCAATCTGGTTGATTGATGCAAAATTTTCAGCAATCCTCCAGTAACCTTCCTTTGCCGGGTTAACTACAAGATCCTTATTGTTTATATGATAACGCATCAACCGAAACGTCAACTGGTACTCTCTCGGCTGACCATCTCCATAACTAATACCAACTGTTGTCGAAATGTCACTGATGCAAGACGATTGATCATAACAGGCAGTCAGCGTAAAATAGTGTGCCAATTTATTCGCAAAGGTCATTTTTGTCCTGCCTATCATCTGCTTTGCTGTGACCCCGTAAGAGAGAAAAACATGTTCAGCCATCAGGTGGTAGCGTCCGGCAATCCAGTGATGTAAAAACTCAACGACTGACCGTTCGGGCGTGTCAGGTTGGTAGTCCGAAGGTTCACCTGTTTCAGGTATATCAACACCGACTACGACTGGTGCCCGTTTAAATTCATCCATCCGGATTACTTCAGCCAAGTCATCGATCCAGCCCTGACGCTCCCGCTGAAGATCGTCGATAGTTTTGTTCTGTTCCTCCTCGTTCCGCTTTCTGTTATACGCTTCATTTTGTCTAGCTGCTAGCACGTCCCTAATGGCAAAGAGTAATGCCCAGCACTTAGCTGCAGTTGCCTGGTTGGCATATCCAAGACTACGGCCATGGAGAATTCCATTACGATAAGGCATTTCAAGCCGGTTCTTATCGGTCTTTCCAATGTGTTTGTAGTAAATAGTTTTGAGCGCCTGTAAAGCATTGGGACGGCCCGCTATTGAATCGTAAGCTGTGATGTTTGCCTTGTCAGAAAAAAAGCCAAGGTTATCACCGGCATCGGCTACTACTCCGTCGATCATCATGAGCAGCACGGGTACGCAGGCGTGATAGCGGCTACAGATATAATCATCGTAAGCTAACTTGATTAAATGTAGGCGTGGCCTAAACTCTTTAACTCCCCACAAGGTGCTAATACCGGCCGCAACAAATTGTCCACTGTGACAGTCGACCAGATACTGTTCGGCTACTGTCACCCCTTCGGCTTTTGCCAGCCGCAACGTCTGCTCGACGACCGATACGTTAAGGTCATTGTATAGGATCCAGCCTCTATTTAAAAACGTTTGGTCGAACATCTCCAGGCGATCGCACCAGTCCAGCATTATCTTTTGCTCTGCCATTAGGGTCGCTTTTGCTTCATCAGTCTCAGCCGCTTCATATAGCATGGTATACCGATGTCTGATCAGCGCAACGCTGGGTATGTCAGCAATTTTCATTGGAGCCTGGTTTAGTCAGGGGAAGATAAACAGGTTAAGGGTTTTCTGTTGTATTCTGTCTCCTATTTGTACCTTTCATTAGCGACCTGTTCAGCTGTATGCTAATAGTCAAATAGTTATCCATTATTTTCAATTACTTCATGGATAAACCAGGGTGATACGTAGTAATACGCCTATAACACAAAAGCACCAGCTATCTTCTCGTAAGATAGCTGGTGCTTTTGTGTTATAGGCAAAACTGGTTCACTCTCGGGGTAAGGACACGATTAGTTCTTAAGCATATTGATTAGCAGCGTTGAGCTAAACTCACATTGTAATCGTCTGTTAACTTGAAAACAGAAGCATCATAACCTGCTCTTACAAGTTTTAATAAAGATGCTAAATTGCAGTGATTAAAGCCTAAGTATGAAGTATCTTTTGTCTTCAAAAGGAAAGCAAGTAGCAGTCAAATCAGGACCGAATACGATGACGCATACAAACCTTGATTTGCAGAGGGATATTGAGCGAGTAAGCCAAATTCCCATCGTATCGACCCTGCTTGATGTTATATGTCAGACGACGGGTATGGGCTTTGCGGCTGTGGCACGCGTCACCCAGGACCGATGGATTGCCTGTCATGTGCGCGATGATATTCAGTTTGGTTTGGCGGCAGGTGGCGAATTAAAGGTTGAAACCACCATTTGCAATGAAATACGTGATAGCCATCAAGCCGTTATCATTGATCATGTTCAGATCAGTGAGCAGTATTGTAGCCATCACACCGTTTTACAGTATGGATTTCAGAGTTACATCTCGTTTCCCATTATTTTAAAGAATGGCGAATTTTTTGGGACCCTTTGTGCAATCGATCCCAAACCAGCCCAACTCAATAATCCCAACATCATTGGACTCTTCACTGCCTTCGCTGAGCTGATTTCTTTTCATTTACAGCAAATAGAGTTATTAGAAGAAAGTCAGCTAACCATAACCAAACAGATTCTAGCCCGAAAGGGTATTGAGGAGCGGGAGAGTCGCTACCGGAATTTATCGGATGAACTGGAGCTACTGGTTCAAAAACGAACGCAGGAATTACAGGAATCGGTTCATGATCTTCAGCGCTCTAATCAGAACTTAGAACAGTTTGCTTACATCGCTTCGCATGATTTGCAGGAACCGCTACGTAAAATTCAGGGATTCGGTGATCTGCTCAAAAGCCAGTATGGAGATCAGCTTGGCGAGGGTATTGATTTTCTGAATCGCATGCAGTCGGCGGCCAGCCGCATGTCGACACTTATTTATGATCTGCTTACCTTCTCCCGCATCACAATCCAGCCCGATGCAAATTGTCCCGTGGCGCTTGCAGCAGTGGTCGACAAGGTACTGACTGACTTGGAACTAGTAATTGAAGAAACCGGAGCTCAAATCCATGTGGGAGCTATGCCGACCGTTCTGGGCAATGCGGCCCAATTGAATCAGTTGTTCCAGAATCTGCTCAGTAACGCTCTAAAATTTCGCCGGGATGATACACCGCCGGTCATTGAAATTAATACTCTTACAATAGAAGCTGCTGAATTGTCACCCGACCTTAAGCCTACCCGTTTGGCTAAACAGTATTACCTGGTCAACGTGAGGGATAATGGTGTATGCTTCGATGAAA
>JAQBNX010000330.1 GCA_028288385.1 Spirosoma sp. | reverse complement strand
AAATACTGATTCGACTGCGTCGCTCGTGAGAATAGTTGTAGTAGTTACTTACGTGTAGGAAATAATTACCGTCATAAAAAACCCCAATGCGGGTTAGTCTGGATGATGTTGGCATGAGTTTACTATGAAATTATGAAACTGTATAAGTAGGCGATAAGGCACCCCAAAACTGTTTGTTTATGGCTATAGAACTGGTTGGGTCAGGATATGTTGTTCAAACTTAGTATTTGCGGATGGCTGGTACGTATGGATGAATTAAACTGTGGGGCAACTAATATGCGATAAATAATGGCTATGAGAACAATCAGGAAAGCTATAAATCTCTGGTTATAAAGAACTATGGTGCAAAAGTAACACATTTTCGCTTAAAATGCACCAGGACTGTATATTTGCCGGGTGTTTACGGCAACTAATTTATGCAAAAAATCTTGTTTATTGACCGGGACGGTACGCTCATTGCCGAACCTCAACCCGATCAGCAGGTCGATTCATTAGCCAAGCTCGATTTTATTCCAAAATCCATATCGGCCATGCGCCGGATTGCCGAAGAAACAAGTTACAGCCTGGTTATGGTCACCAACCAGGATGGTCTGGGCACTGCTTCATTTCCGGAGGATACGTTCTGGCCAGCTCACAACAAGATGCTCACGACGCTGGCGGGTGAAAACATCCGGTTTACAGCAGTTCATATAGACCGCCACTTCCCCCACGACAACGCTCCTACCCGCAAGCCGGGCACCGGAATGCTGACTGGGTATTTCTCCGACGAGTATGACCTCGCTAACAGCTACGTCATTGGCGACCGCCTGACCGATGTGCAACTGGCTGTCAACCTCGGCGCCAAAGCAATCCTGTTCTTGCCCCCTGGTGGTCTGGCAACCGTTCAAACCGCCGACGTAACAGGCATGACCGACGTAATGCGCGACGCTATTGCCTTTACAACCGACGACTGGGACAAAATTTATGAGTTTCTGCGGTTGCCCGCCCGTACGGCCATTGTGGAACGTACTACGAAAGAAACCCAGATACGCGTCGAACTAAACCTCGATGGTACCGGCCATGCCAATATGAATACTGGTCTCGGCTTTTTCGATCACATGCTAGACCAGGTTGCCAAGCACTCCGGGGCCGATCTGAGTATCCGGGTGCAGGGCGACCTCCACATTGACGAGCACCACACCATCGAAGATACGGCCCTTGCCCTTGGCGAAGCCTACCGTCGGACACTCGGTGACAAACGTGGCATTAGCCGCTATGGATTTTTGCTGCCCATGGACGAAGCGCTGGCACAGGTAGCCATTGATTTCTCAGGAAGGCCCTGGCTGGTGTGGGATGCCGAGTTCAGGCGCGAAAAAATTGGCGATATGCCCACCGAGATGTTTTTTCATTTCTTTAAATCGTTTGCCGATACGGCCCAGTGCAACCTGAACATAAAAGTAGTAGGAGACAACGAACATCATAAGATAGAAGCCATCTTTAAAGCGTTTGCCAAAGCCATTAAAATGGCCGTCCGGCGCGATATAAATGAATTAAACAACCTTCCAAGCACAAAGGGTGTTCTATAACGGGATGACCGGATTTGGACTTTGATGGTCTGTTAGCAAAACAAAAGTCAGGCATCATCATCTAATATCCAGTGTTGCTCGTATTTTTGCACCCCATTACAATTGACTCGCATCATGGATTTATCAACCCCATTAACATTGCTGTTCTATGCCGTTCTTCTGGCAGCCTCGTTTATGACGGGTAAGTGGCTGGAGCGTAACGACCGCAAATATTGACTTGGCGAACAGGGACCGTTGAGTCGCTAACCGTGTTGAAGCTGGTTAACCTCATCCAGACTGGCTCGCTTACCATTGAAAATTCGTTAAAGGATGCTTGGCGCCCTCGCCCGCTGGCTATTTAAACTATGGGGCTGGCGTATCGTTGGCCCCACGCCAACCGGACCAAAGGGTATCTGGGTGGTAGCGCCACACACAACCAACTGGGATTTCCCCATTGGTTTGGGCATTCGTCCGACCATCCATATCTGGATTCAGTTCCTGGCAAAAAGTTCGCTATTTACCTGGTATTCCGGCTGGCTGTTTAGGGCTCTGGGAGGCAAACCGGTCTACCGGAACAAATCGCACAACCTGGTCGATGCCACGGTTGAGGTCTTTAATCAAAGCGAACAACTGCATATTTGCATCGCGCCCGAAGGAACCCGTGCTAACGTCAGTAAGCTTAAAACTGGGTTTTATTACATCGCTCTCAAATCTGGCGTTCCCCTAATTCTGACCGGCTTCGACTGGCCACGCAAACTCGTGCTACTGAGCGAACCGCTCTACGTAACAGGCAATTATGAGCAGGATATGCAACCGTTCTACGCGTTTTTTTCTCAGGTACAGGGAGTAAAAAAAGACTGGCTGAAGCAGTGGGAAGCAACCGGTGTGATTAACCGGGAATGAACCACATAACTGAGTGACTGGTAACTGGGTAAAAAAGAGAATTTACTACGGCAGTTTTCAACTATGTATTCAATAAATCGATGGGGGCAGCGGGTGACTCTTAGCAGGAGCTAACTGTTACGTAACCTTTACCTTAATAGGTTTAACAGGCTCCCAGTTAAGTTCCAGCCAATACTGACAGATAGCGGTCATTTTATTCTTTAACGAGGGAAGGTCCTTACTTTTAAATAAAAAGGAATTAACACCCGCTTCATAACTGGCCTCGATCTCAGCCAAAGAAGCCTCGGCGCTCATCATCACCACCGGAATCTTATGATAAGTGGGGTGCTGTTTTAACTGAAGAAGCGTCTGTTGTCCGTTTAAATTCGGCATGTGCCGGTCAAGCAAAATCAGGTTTGGTTTTTCCTCGATCAGTGAGAGCGTCTCTAAAAGCGCGTGGCCGTCCGAAAAGAAACGTACCGGGTAGGACGACAGGAAATGACTGAATACCTTCTGAAGTATAAAACGATAGTCGGCCTCATCATCAACAATATATAAGAGTCCATAAGAGTCCATAAGAGTCCATAAGAGTCCATAGAAAATGCTCAGTAACGCTAACACTACCTAAGTAATTCCTGTTTTAGTCCCTTATATCCGGATTAGGCAACGGTTCCAGACGAGTTTCGCAGTTCCTCCACCATCAATTTACCGGCCCGCTCCGAAGCGCCCGGTGCGCCCAGTTTATGGCGCACTTCAGCATAACCTTTCATCTGCTCGTCGCGCTTGGGACCTCCTGGCAAAATTACCTTGAGTTCTTCGGCGATACGGTTGGGTGTGCAGTCATGAATCAGCTCGGTCACCACTGCACGACCGGCAATCAGGTTTACCAGCGACAGGAACGGGACAGTTAGTATACGCTTGCCTATTTCGTACCACCATCGCGCCGTTTTATAACACACGATCTGGGGTACATTGAACAAAGCAGTTTCCAGCGTAGCCGTACCGGACGTAACCAGGGCGGCTGGTGCTACGTGGAGCAGATCATAGGCCGAGTCGCTAACCCGACGTATGTCTGGTTAGTCAGCCATCAGATTGTCATACAGCTCGCCGGGCAGATTGCTCACGGTGCCAACGACGAACTGTTGCAGTGGAAACAGACGCGTGGCCGCTAGCATAACGGGCAGCATGGCCCTGATTTCCTGACGACGGCTACCTGGTAGCAAGGCCACAACAGGCCGCCCATCTAACCCAATGGTTGCCCCAAAACCAGGATTGGGCCTAAAGTCGGCCAGGGCGTCCAGGAGTGGATTACCCACGTATTCGATCTTGTAATCGTATCTGGCAAAAAACTCAGTCTCAAACGGCAGAATCGTAAACAGCCGATCTACGCTCGCCTTGATGTTACGTGCCCGACCAGGATTCCAGGCCCACACTTTTGGCGAAATGTAGTAAAACACCCGGATGCTGTGTTTTTTGGCAAAGCGGGCCATCCGCAGGTTAAAACCAGCATAGTCAATCAGAATCAGGACGTCGGGACGGTGGGCCAGTAAATCGACCTGGCACTCGCGCATAATTTGCCGGATTGTGCCCAGGTTTTTAGCAACCTCCAGGAATCCCATGAAGGCCATCTGCCGATAATGACGAACCAGTTGAGCGCCGGCAGCTTCCATCTGCTCGCCACCGTAGGCACGGCAATTCGCATTTGGGTCATGCTGACGTATTGCCCGGATCAGGTTAGCACCATGCAGGTCGCCGGAGCGTTCACCAGCAATGAGGTAATAAGTCATAATATTGGTCCAGAGACACTATTGCCGGTTCATGGGCGCTTAAACTCCTTCGGCTGACCGGCTGCTGGGTGGCCTCTACTCACCAAAATAGTCGACGAAGTTCTTGGGAGTTTCGTAGAGCCGGAGCTGGTGTAGCCGGGCTGTCGTACGGGGAGCTTCAGTAACGGGTTCAAGGGCTCGTTCAATGATCTTCCAGATCTCCATGATGAAGATTTCGCAGCTGGCCATTTTTCCGTGCATGAACTCGACGTCGAGATTCAGGTTTTTGTGATCGACTTTCTCAATCACTTCCCGTTTGACAATGTCGCCCAGCACTTTCAGGTCCATTACAAAACCGGTATCAGGGTCGGGTTCGCCCTTGACTGTTACAACCAGTTCAAAGTTGTGGCCATGCCAGTTGCTGTTGGCGCAGGGACCAAACACCTCTTTATTACGCTCCTCCGACCAGGCTGGATTGTAGAGCCGGTGAGCTGCGTTGAAATGCTCAATTCTATTAATGTAGACCATTTTTCTGGTTTAGATGGGCGGTTGCCAGAAACGCCGATTTCTTATGGAAACCACAAAGGTACGAAGTGTTCGGCCGGGATGAAATGGTGTATTAGTCTACTGGTTAGTGACGTAACGCTTCCCTCGAATAATACAATTTAATCATTAAAAACCCTATTCAATTTGTCCATATAATACCTGTAACTTTACAGCCGCTTTTGCCAAGTACTACTTGCATAGTTACTGAATCATTCAGGAAACACGTTTAGGACTACCAGTTTATGATCATTGTTACGGGAGCCGCTGGTTTCATAGGGAGTTGCCTGATTGAGAAACTGAATCGGGAAAACTTCAATTTTATCATTGCTGTTGATGACTTCTCGCATCCCGAAAAAGAAAAAAATTTGACCGGCAAACGCATACAGGAGCGGGTGAACCGGGAAAGCTTTTTTGACTGGCTTGAC
Source organism: Spirosoma sp. (assembly GCA_028288385.1). Taxonomy (GTDB): domain Bacteria; phylum Bacteroidota; class Bacteroidia; order Cytophagales; family Spirosomataceae; genus Spirosoma. The sequence goes on along the minus strand of JAQBNX010000330.1, from coordinate 182 downwards.
AAGAATTATCAGGAAGTTGAGTTCATCTTTCATATTGGTGCCCGCACGGATACAACTGAGTTTGACCGGCATATTTTTGAGCACCTGAATGTCGAGTATTCCAAACAGATCTGGAAGCGCTGCATCGACTACCAGATTCCGCTCGTTTATGCCTCTTCGGCTGCCACCTACGGCCTGGGTGA
>JAQBNX010000306.1 GCA_028288385.1 Spirosoma sp. | reverse complement strand
GCACCAAAGCTGGCTGGAAGGGCCTGGAGTTGCAAACTATTGTTTTTTACAACGGTGGCCGCTACGCCCTATACGGTTTCAAACGCTATACCGATGTACGGCTCGTGTTCATGCCCGAACTTCAACTTGGTTTCTTTGGGGGCGATCCGGATAATTTTACTTACCCGCGCTACGCCCTGGATTGTTCATTTTTTCGGGTATATGACAACGGGAAGCCCCTGCAAACAACCCACTTCTTTAAATTTAATACCAACGGCATTCGTGATGGTGAGCCAATTTTTGTGATTGGCAATCCCGGCCATACCGAGCGGCTGAAGACGGTGGCGGAACTGGAGTTTGACCGGGACCTGCAAACGCCTGCTACCATCCAACTACTCCGCAACCGTTCCAGCGCCCTGCAAGCCTATAATGCAACGGCTAAAAGCGACAGCATTTTAAACGAGATATTTAGCTATGAAAACAGCCTGAAAGCCTACGGTGGACAGCTTGAGGGATTGCGTGATGCGAGTCTGTTAAACCGCAAGGCTGTGTTCGAGAAGCAGTTTAAAGCCGACGCAATTGCCAAACAGCTACCGGCCGACCAGCTCAGAACCTGGGACGATATTGCCGCTAACACATCCAAGCTACGGGATATCTTTAAGGACGCTACGTACCTGGCTCCGAACGAGCGGATGACTGGGGAACTGCTGGCTGTGGCGAGTGGGCTGATTCAGTACAATGACCTGCTGACGTCGCGTCCGCAGGATGCAGAGCGGGCGCGTTCGCTGGTAGTGGCGCCAATGATTAAAAATCCGGCACTAGAAGAAGCCTATCTGGCTGCCCACCTTGCCGAAGCACAGGCAGGGTTGGGCAACGACGATCCATACATAAAGGCCGCTTTGACCGGACCGGGCGGTGCACAAAGGTCGCCTAAAGAAGCAGCCGCTTACCTGATTAAAAACACCAAACTAACCAATCCCGCTTTCATGAGTGAGATGGCCACCCGACCTGGTGCCATCGGCTCATCGGCAGATCCCTTGCTGGCACTAGCCCGAATAGGTTTCCCACGCTACCTCAAAGCCGCCCGACAGGCCCGCGACATCTCGCAGCGGCAGGAGTTACTGCGCAGCCAACTCGGGCGAATGCTCTACGCCGTTTATGGCACAGCGGTTCCGCCCGATGCTACGTTCTCCCTCCGTATTAACGACGGCGTTGTGAAAGGATACCCCTACAATGGTACGCAGGCTCCCATCATTACTACGTTCGCGGGGCTGTATGATCGCAACTACTCGTTTCAGGACAAGGCACCCTGGAACCTGCCCGCTCGTTGGAAAAACCCACCCTTGGAGTTGCTTAAGCAACCTATGTGCTTCATTAGTACCAACGACATTATTGGCGGCAATTCAGGCAGCCCCATGATTAACAAAAACCGCGAAGCGGTCGGCCTGGTTTTCGATGGCAACATGGAAAGCCTGCCCGGCGAGTTCATTTTCGTGCCCGACCTAAACCGGAGCATTTCGGTTCATGCAGGGGGCATCGTGGCTGCCATGCGCTACATATATAAGGCCGACCGGCTGGTAACCGAACTGACAGGGGCCTCTGTTGGAAAACAGACCAGTAAGAAATAAATTATCATTTTCCATTACCCACCGGGGCCGTCCAGCCACGGACTATAATAAACAGGGTAACTTCTGCTAACTGTTTGTTACGGTCCCTGGCTACACGGTTCCGGTGCCTTATGGACCTTTAGAGTCAATTGAGTATTTTTCAAAAAGCCTACTACGATGACAAAATCAGCGATTGCCGTAATGCCTGGATTCTTTGATCGGTACATCAATCTGGCTCCTGATATCAACGTCGTTGATGCACTAAATGAAGCCCCGTCGTTTGAACAACTGCTGCCCGCCAAAACCGCCCAAATGCTTGGTGATCGGGTATATGCACCCGGCAAATGGACGATTCGGGACATTGTGCAACACCTTATCGACACGGAACGCATTATGGCCTACCGGGCCATGCGTTTCGCCCGCCATGACCAAACAATGCTGCCAGGTTTTGACGAAGAGTTATTTGGCCGTAATGCCAGCGCTTCGCGCCGAAGTCTCACCGATCTGTATAACGAGTATGCCTTGAACCGGCAGTCGACACTGGCTCTGTTTCGGAGTTTCGACGAGGAAATGCTGGTGCGCCCCGGCATCTGTTTCAATCAGACGGTTTCTCCGTTAGCGCTGGGTTATGTGCTGGTTGGTCATCCTATTCATCACGCTAACATTATTCGGGAACGGTATCTGCCGTTGTTAAATGGTTAATCCAAATCAAATTTCTCCAGATTTATGATGCCCAGTGTTCATTGCGTGAGCAGTTGCCAAATACGCACGCAATGAACACTGCCTTTATGTTTATGTATAAATAATACGATGGAAAAACTCGAAGACGCGCCCAAGTTCACATTCTGGAAAGGCCAGATGGAAACCAATGGAGTAAAAATTAATGAAGTAAGCGAAAAATACATCCGACGTCGGCAAAACGGCGAAGTCTTGTTCGCGATGCTTGAAGTGGACGCGGATACACCCGAGGGCGATAAAATTCCACCCGCTCTGTTTCTGAAAGGCCATGCGGCTTCGGTCCTAGTTTGCCTGATCGACAAAGACACGAAAGAGAAATTTGTGGTGCTGGTGCGGCAACGGAGCATTTCAGACGGTTCACAAACCTACGAACACCCCGCCGGAATGGTTGATGCCGACGATGCTGCTGACGACGTTGCCGCGCGGGAACTGGGAGAGGAAATTGGGCTCGACGCAACGGCCGCCGACCTAACCAAACTTAACCCACGGTTATGGTTTCCCAGCACCGGTACCAGCGATGAGGCCATGCATTTTTTCTTTCTCCAGCGCGAACTGCCCCGCAACGAGATTATGGCGTTTCACCACAAAAACATGGGGAACGCGTCGGAGTTCGAACGGATCACGACGGTGGTAACAACGCTGCCAGAGGCACACAAGCTGGTCAATAACGTCAATGGATTACTGATCCACTTTTTATATTTACAGTACGTTGGAGACTACGAAATGATGAGGCTGTTGTGAACGTTGCCTAGGTTAGGCAAACTCTTTACTGAGTACCGGGTTGGGTTGCCAAAGCGACTCAGCCAATTCATGAAGAAAAACCAGCCCCTCAACGATGCCCCCAAGTACCAGACCTGGCGTAACCACCTAACTGAAAACCAGATTAAGATCAACGATGTGCAGGAATTGCACATTCAGCGGGCCGACAAAGACGGCTCCGTGTTATACGCACTCCTGAATGTTGATGCAAGCACACCCGAAGG
>JAQBNX010000234.1 GCA_028288385.1 Spirosoma sp. | reverse complement strand
TGGGTGGCACGAACATCCTCAATACGTACTATGCGCAGGGTTATGGCCTGGCACGTATTGGCGGGCTATACTACGTGAGCATTACGTTCGATGAGTTGATGCGGTAAAGCCACTGAGGCCTACAGGATTGCCCACACTTGGTGAGGGACGTTGCTTCTGTGCTTGCCGTGCCATTCGCTGTTTCATCCGGACGACTGATCCGTTTATAGATGATGCCAATAATGCATAAGCAACAGGTTATATACCAGATATACCCACGCTCCTTTGCCGATGCCAATGGCGATGGCATCGGTGATTTGCCGGGTATTATGGGCAAACTGGATTACCTGGCCGATCTGGGCGTTGACATTCTCTGGCTCAGCCCCATCTTTCAGTCGCCCAATGCCGACAATGGGTACGACATCTCGGATTACGAAGCCATCATGCCCGAATTTGGCCTGATGGCCGACTTCGATGACCTGCTGAAAGGCGTTCACGAGCGGGGAATGCGACTAATAGTGGACCTGGTTGTTAATCACAGTTCCGACGAACACCGCTGGTTTCAGGAAAGCCGGAAAAGTAAGGACAACCCATACCGGGACTATTACATCTGGCGGGGTGCAAATGGGAGAAAAGAACCCAACAACTGGCAATCGTTTTTCTCGGGACCGGCCTGGACATTCGATGAACTGACCGGCGAATACTACCTGCATTTGTTTGCCGAAAAACAACCCGATCTGAACTGGGAAAATCCGGCACTGCGGCAAGAGATTTACCGGATGATGCGGTTCTGGCTCGACAAGGGCGTTGATGGTTTTCGGATGGACGTAATTCCGTTTCTTTCAAAAGAGCACGGGAACGACGGCCGAACCTTTCCCGACTATCCTGATGGGCGCTATGGCGATTTAACCATTCATGCCAATGGCCCGCGCATCCACGAGTTTCTGCAGGAAATGAACCGCGAAGTTCTGGCACACTACCCCAACTGTATTACGGTGGGTGAGGGGTTTGGTGTATCGGCCGAACAGGCCAATTTGTACGTGGGCGTTAACCGGCACGAGCTGCAGATGATTTACCATTTCGACCACGCGGTGCCACGCGAAGAACACCGGTTTCTGGACCCCGCACCCGAGTTAACGCTCCCTGAACTGAAAGCTATTTTTGCCAAATGGGACCGGACGCTGGACGAAGGCCCCGATGCACCCGGCTGGCAGAATATCTACTTTGGCAATCACGACAACCCGCGGGTGTTGTCGCGCTTTGGCGACCCGGAACGGTATCACTACGAATCGGCTACGCTACTGGCAACGGTGTTGCTGTGTCAGCGTGGAACGCCGAGCCTATACCAGGGCGACGAAATCGGTATGACTAACTGCCCGTTTAATTCCATTCACGAATTCGATGATATTCAGGTGAAGAGGGCCTGGAACGCCTTGATTGGGCCAGATGCGGACGTTGAAAAACAAAGTCAATTCCTCCAAACCGCCAACCGCATTGCCCGCGACCACGCCCGAACGCCCATGCAATGGTCCCACGCTCCCAACGCTGGTTTTACCAACGGGCCACGCACGTGGCTGAAGGTGAATCCGAACTACCGGGACATCAACGTAGCGAAGCAAAAAACGGACCCACGGTCTGTCATAAACTATTACCGAAACCTGCTACAGTTCCGCAAACACACACCTGTGCTGCACGAGGGAACGTACCGCGATCTGCTGCCGGAACACCCAACGGTTTGGGCATTCGAGCGACGGTTAGGGGAGAAGATATTGCTGGTAGTGGCGAACGTCTCGGGTCAGGAAACTAACGGTTCAACTGGAATGACGGGCGAGGTGCTGTTGTCGAACTATGCCGACGCGGACAATACACTACGCCCATTTGAAGCCAGAATTTTAATCATTCGCGAATAACAGGGTTAAAGGGATTTACCTGCATTTTTATAGCGGTTATAATGAGAATCTATCGTATCCACCTTTCGCTTATCGTATGCTCGACACCATCACCTCCGTGCCTGTCCGCACCACCGACCGCGTGGCTGAAATAGGCTGGTTCTGCGACCTCTGCGGGGGTGACACCGAATTTCTGGGTCAGCTCGACCCGGCCCGGCGCAGCAGCTTCGATCATTGTAAAAACATACTGCTCACGGCCGAAGCCCAGGGCTTCAAAAACATACTATTGCCTACATCATACGTAGTGGGTCAGGAGCCCATTGCGTTTGCATCGGCGGTGGCGCAGTTGACGAGTGATATTAGCCTCCTTGTGGCGATACGTACCGGCGAGTATCACCCACCCATGCTGGCCCGCGCCATCAGTTCCCTCGATCACCTGCTCAACGGCCGTCTGACGATCAACATCATCAACTCCGACCTGCCTGGCTACAAAGAGGAGGGCCCCATGCGGTATCAGCGCTGCACCGAAACCATCAGCATCCTGCGGCAGGGCTGGACTAGGGAACGCATCCTTCATGATGGGCCGGTGTTCGGCCAAATTAATCTGCCTAGTGCGCCCGTCAAACCATATCAGCAAAACGGTGGGCCGTTGCTGTATTTCGGTGGTATTGCTGATGGTGCGCGGGAGGTATGCGCCCAGCACTGCGACGTGTTTCTGATGTGGCCCGAAAAAGAGGAAAGTATCTATGCCACCATGCAGGACGTATCGGCAAGGGCTGCCCGCCACGGACGAACGATTGATTTTGGCCTGCGCATTCACGTAGTCGTGCGTGAAACGGAAGAGGAGGCCCGCGCCTGGACGCGTCGGCTGATGAGCAAGTTTGACGCCCAACAGGCCGAAGCCTTGAAGCAGCGGACGCAGGATGCCAACTCGCTGGGGGTGGTAAGGCAGAATGAGATGCGCAAGGAAGCCGATGACGAAGGTTTCGTAGAACCAATTTTATGGACAGGCATTGGCCGGGCCCGCTCGGGCGCTGGTGGCGCCCTGGTAGGAACACCGGAGCAAATCATTGCCCAACTGAACCGCTACATGGACATGGGCATCCGGTCGTTCATTTTCTCGGGCTATCCGCTGATTGAAGAATGCGAGTACTTTGGCAAATTAGTGCTGCCGCATTTGCCCAACGTCCGCTTAGGGGACGTGCAGGGACGACGGCCGACAGAGATTCCCGAAACACCGCTGACGTATGGTTCGTTGGCGTATCAGTAAACTAGAACGGATGAAGAGGTAGTTGGCAAAGGCGTAACCGACAAACGATATAATCACAGCATACAAAAGCGGAGCGATGACAATTTTGAAAGTAATTAATCAGGTTGTGGCCTTTTCACTTGAATTATGCATGCTTTATATGCTGGGGAACTGGGGCTATCAGCAAGGAAAAGGCACCGGCTGGAAATATGCGATGGCTATTGGTTTACCGGTGCTGGCTATGGTGTTATGGGGGTACTTTGCCGCACCCAAATCAGAACATCGGCTTGTATTTCCTTATCTGACAGTCTTCAAAGTAGTGTTGTTCAGCCTTACCTCGTTCCTTTGGTATAAATTGGATCATCAGGTATCGGCTATTATTTTTCTGAGCATAGTGCTGCTCAGTGAATTCACCGCTGTTGTTTTGAAGCAGTAACATCGGCTTTACCCGTCATTAATGCTCGCCCAACTCTCTACCATCGACATTGTCGTTCTCGTGCTGATGCTGGCTATCATGCCAACGGCCGGAATCATCATCGCCCTGCGTAAAAAGACCGCTGAAGATTACTTCCTGGCGGGTCGCAGCATCCGCTGGTGGGCCGTGGCGGGGTCGGTGTTTGGCACCAACGTATCATCGTTTCACCTGATCGGTATGCTTGGTATTGGGTATTCAATTGGCTTCGTGCAGACACACTACGAGATTGTGTTTCCAGCTATTCTGCTGCTTTGCTTCGTGTTCCTGAGTTCGTACCGGCGGCTGGACGTGTTCACGCTGTCACAATACCTCGAAGTTCGCTACGACGATAAGGCCCGGCTGCTTTACACTATTCTGTTGATCCTGATCATTCTGGTGCAGCTTGTTGGTGCGTTTTACGTTGGTAGCATCACCCTCCAGTGGCTCTTTGGCGGAACAGGCTTTGCCATGTCTTATCCCACTGGCCTCCTGCTGATTGGTCTCATAACGTGCTCCTACACCATCTGGGGTGGCATGGAAAGCATTGTCGTTACCGATACCATCCAGACGGTAATGATGCTGGCTGCTGGGACCGCCGTGGCTTATTTCACCCTGAGCCAGCCCGAGATTGGTGGTTTTCTGGGTTTACTAGATCTGGATGCGGCTCAACCCCGTGCCGAGCAGAAAATGCACCTCTACCTGCCCAGCAACCACCCGAACCTGCCGTGGACCGGTATTTTTACGGGCCTTCTGCTCCAGCACTGTTTTAACTTCTCGACCAACCAGTTTCTGGTGCAACGTGTACTGGCGGCCAACTCTGATCAGGATGCCCGGCGTGGAATCATCGCCAGTGGATTTCTCAAACTAACGATTCCTTTTTTCAGCATTTCGGCGGGAGTGGCGGCTTTTTATCTGTTCCGTGCCCGCTTTGGAGCAATAGACTTTAACTCCGATAACGCGTTTCTAAAATTGGTCGAAACGGTGATTCCACACGGGACGGGTTTGATTGGCATGATCCTCGCCGGACTAACGGCCGCTACGTTCTCTTCCGTTGATTCGATGATGAACGCGGCCACGACGCTGCTCACCGTCGACGTATACCAGAAATACGTAAACCCGAAAGCAGACGACAAACAGATTGTCAGGTTTGGACGGCTGATGATTGTGGTTATGGTTATTGCCAGCATCGGCCTGGCCCTGTATACCTATACACCCGACCGGACTAACAATTTCATGCTGAAGGTATCGGCACAGTTATCCTATTTCACGCCCGGCATTATGGTTGCGTTTTTTGTCGGTGTCCTTTGGCGCGGAGCTTCAGCGCGGGCAGCCGTTATTGCCATGGCCGCTGCTCCGTTCTACGGCCTACTGTCCGAGTTTATCTACGATAACTTCCTCGGTACCTACCCCGCCATTGCCGCTGTGTTTGGCGAAAAACTCAACTTTATGCACCGCGTATTCCTGACGTTTGTCCTCAGCCTGACCACCCTCCTGGCCCTCAGCCGAACCATGTTTCCCAACCAGAACCTGACGGGCTTCGAGCGATTGCGGGTAGACCTCAATGCCGGGCAACTGGCGCGGGCCGTAGGACTGTTCCTGCTGGTGCAGGCCTTGTTCGTTAGCCTGATTTTCATTGGCGGGTTCTCCCCAAAGGACGTAGCGATCTGGGCCGCCTTAGCCACGTTTGGGCTATTCTTCCTATATAAAACAACCCCTGCTACTGAATTGCAGCCCATTGATGTAGTACGGGCGGGCGTTCCGATGTTCCGGTTTAGCCTTGACGGTGATCTGCTCTGGGCGGGTTTGCTGACAGCTACAAGCGTTGGCGTTCTGTATTATTTTGCGTAGAAATAATCAACGTAACGTGCATGGCTACGCTAGTCATATGCACCTTAACTTCCTATTAACCGTCAACGGCAGCATACTGAATTAGTGAATGTTGCTTAAGATACTATGTTTCGTAGGTAAATAGAATTATTAAGAAAGGCTTATGTAATATCCCATTAAACCCATCCCTTTCTAACGTTTCTAGCGGGGATTGCCTGTTTTTCGGAATTTTCAACAATCTTGCCTTGTCGTTTGACGACGCTACAGCCTGAAGCCGATTTTGTTGACATTATGAAAGACTATATCCGCCCAATTAAACGCCTGCTTGTTGCCAATCGGGGCGAAATCGCCATCCGCATCATGCGGGCCGCCACCGAGCTGGGCATCACCACCGTTGCCGTTTACACCTACGAAGACCGGTATTCGCTCCACCGCTACAAGGCTGACGAAGGCTACCAGATTGGGCGAGACGAAGACCCGCTCAAGCCGTATCTGGACGTAGAAGGTATCATTCTCTTAGCCAAACGCCATAAGATTGACGCCATTCATCCTGGCTACGGATTTCTGTCGGAGAACGTAACGCTGGCCCGGCGGTGCCGCGATGAAAACATCATTTTCGTGGGGCCGTCGCCCGAAGCGATGGATGCCCTCGGCGATAAGGTGCGGGCTAAAAACCTGGCCCAGAGCGCTGGCGTGCCGCTTATTCCCGACTCGCGGGAAGAGAACATGACGCCGGAGTTTGCCCAGACTGAAGCCGAGCGTATTGGATTTCCAGTGATGGTGAAGGCCGCAGCCGGTGGTGGTGGACGCGGGATGCGCGTGGTACGTAATGCCGACGATTTCGCAAAAGCGTTCACCGAAGCCAAGAACGAAGCCCGCAACGCATTTGGCGACGATACTATTTTTCTGGAGAAATTTGTTGAAGATCCCAAGCACATTGAGGTGCAACTGCTGGGCGATCAGCACGGCAACATTGTGCACCTATACGAACGTGATTGCTCGGTGCAACGGCGGTTTCAGAAGGTGGTGGAGGTAGCCCCGTCGTTTGGGCTGAAGCAGGAAACCAAGCAGAAACTCTACGCCTATGCGCTGCAACTAGGCCGGGCCGTCAACTACTCCAACGCAGGCACGGTTGAGTTTCTGGTCGATAAAAACGAGAACATTTATTTCATTGAGGTTAATCCCCGCATTCAGGTCGAGCATACCATTACAGAAGAGGTGACGGGTATCGACATTGTCCGAACACAGATTCTGATTGCAATGGGCTATCAATTGTCCGACAACGGCATCTACATCAGTCATCAGGACGAGGTGCCGCTCAACGGCTACGCCATTCAGTGCCGTATCACGACCGAAGACCCCGCCAATGGCTTCAAGCCCGATTTTGGCACTATCATTGCCTACCGCAATGCGGCCGGGTTCGGCATCCGGCTCGATGAGGGTAGCAGCTACGCAGGCGTTAAAATCTCGCCTTATTTCGACTCCATGATTGTGAAGGTGTCGGCGCGGGGCCGCACGCTCAAGGGCGCCACCCAGCGCCTGACACGTGCTTTGCTGGAGTTTCGCATCCGGGGCGTTAAAACGAACATCGGCTTCCTGCTCAACGTTATCAGCCATCCTATTTTTCAGCGGGGCGAAGCGCGGGTGTCGTTCATTGAGACGCATCCTGAACTGTTCGACTTCCGCAAGCCGCAGGACCGCTCAACGCGGGCACTCAATTACCTCGCCGACGTAATTGTGAACGGAAATCCCGAGGTTAAAAAAATGGATGCCAGCAAGGTATTCCGTACACCCATTGTGCCGCCCTTCGATGTATACGGCGCTTACCCTGCCGGCAACCGCGACCGCCTGAAAGAGTTAGGCCGTGAGGGCTTTGTGCAGTGGGTAAACGACCAAAAATGCGTGCTGTACACCGACACTACGTTCCGCGATGGGCACCAGTCGCTGCTGGCAACGCGCGTCCGGACGCAGGATTTGCAGAAGGTGGCCGAAGGCTTCGCTAAAAACCATCCCGAACTGTTCTCGATGGAGGTGTGGGGCGGGGCTACTTTTGACGTATCGATGCGGTTCCTGTACGAAAGTCCGTGGAAACGCCTGGAAGCCCTGCGCGAGGCCATGCCGAACATGCTGCTGCAAATGCTGTTTCGCGGTTCCAACGCAGTTGGCTACTCGGCCTATCCGGACAACCTGATTGAGAAGTTCGTGGAGCAGTCATGGCAGTCAGGTATCGACGTATTCCGTATTTTCGATTCGCTGAACTGGATTGAGGCCATGAAAGTGAGCATGCGGGCTGTTCGTGAACGGACCGATGCTCTGTGCGAAGGGGCCATTTGCTATACGGGCGATATGCTCAATACCCAAAAGAATCAGAAGTACAATCTCCAGTATTACCTCGATCTGGCCCGTCAGCTTGAAGACGAAGGAGCGCACCTGCTCTGTATCAAAGACATGGCCGGGCTGCTGAAGCCACTGGCGGCTGAAGTGCTGGTGTCGGAGTTGAAAAAAGCGGTTAGTATCCCCGTTCACCTGCACACGCACGACACGCCGGGTATTCAGGCCGCTACGTACCTGAAAGCCATTGGCGCGGGTGTCGATATTGTGGACTGTGCGCTGGGTGCCCTCTCGGGGCTTACCTCGCAGCCAAATTTCAACTCGGTGGTAGCCATGATGCAGGGTCACGAGCGCGAATGCCCCATCGATCTTGCCTCGCTGAATGCCTATTCCAACTACTGGGAAGATGTGCGGGAGTACTATTACCCGTTCGAGTCAGGCATGAAGGCGGGCAGCGCAGAGGTCTACGAAAACGAAATTCCGGGCGGGCAGTATTCCAATCTTAAACCGCAGGCCATTGCCACGGGCCTGGGCGACAAGTTTGAAACGCTCAAGAAAAATTACGTCCTGGCCAACCAGCTCTTTGGCGACATTGTGAAGGTGACCCCGTCGTCGAAGGTGGTGGGCGACATGGCCATTTTTATGACCGCCAATAACCTCACGGCCGAGGACGTAGTGGCGCGGGGCGAGTCGCTGTCGTTTCCTGAGTCAGTGAAAGGCTTTTTTAAAGGGGAACTCGGACAGCCGGTTGGTGGCTTCCCACCGGAGATGCAACAGGTGGTGCTGAAAGGGGACCAGCCCATTACGGGCCGTCCCAACGAACACCTGAAACCCATTGACTTCGACGCCGATTTCGATGCCTTTAAAGCCAAATACCCGCTCAATGATGGTTTTGTAGATTATCTCTCGTATCAAATGTACCCGAAGGTATACGAGGAGTATTACAAAGCCATTGAGCAGTATGGTGACGTCAGCATGATTCCGACGCCCGCGTTTTTTTATGGCCTGAAAGAGAACGAAGAGATTCTGATCAACATCGAAGAGGGCAAGAACATCCTGGTACGGCTGCTGTTCAAATCCGAGCCCGACGAGTTTGGGATGCGTACCATTACGTTCGAACTGAACGGCCAGAGCCGGCAGGTGCAAATGCGCGACCGGGCCTCGAAGGTCGAAAAGATGATGAACGTCAAGGCCAGTAAAGATGGCGACGTTGGCGCACCGCTGCAGGGACGATTGACGCGCATTTTGGTGAAGGAAGGTGATGCCGTCAAGAAAAATCAGCCCCTGTTTGTAATCGAAGCCATGAAGATGGAGAGCATTGTGGCGGCCACCAAAGAAGGTACCGTGTCGAAAGTGGTGCTCAACGAAAGTACTACGGTGGAGCAGGACGATTGCGTGCTTGAATTAGGATAATGCGGGCGAAGCTGGTCGCTGCTGAACACGTAACAAGTTTCAGCAGCGACTACCGACCCATGTAAATGAAGCATCTTATGAAATTGCTCATTCGATTGCTCTTTATGGTAGGAGGTATCTCCGATGTCGGTATGGCTCAGGTACCCTCCCTAACTCCACCCAGCCGACTGGTGGGCGACGGGCTGCAGGGGACGTATTTTGACGGTTTTGCCTTTAATCAGTTCACCAGTAACCGGATTGACAGCAGCATTAATTTTTTCTACGATGGCCGCAAACCGCCGGTTTGGGGTGTTCATCCACAGTTGTTCTCTATTCGCTGGTCTGGGCAGTTGCTGGCACCCGTGTCGGGATATTATACCTTCTCGTCCATTGCTGATGATGGGATACGTATCTGGATTGGTGGTTTGAAAGTGATGGAAGAGTGGCGCGAGAAGGGGCATAAACTGTTTAGCCGCCGGGTCTATCTGCAAGCCGGCCGCTTCTATGCCATTCGGCTCGACTATGTTAATTACCAGGATGGTGGCTACGTGGATCTGGACTGGGAAATGCCCCAGAAACTAGACTTTGCCACCAATGGATTTATTCCTGAACGTACCGTCATTCCCACGGCATATCTGTTCAGCGATTCCGTTAACGTACCCAAACCGCGTCCTCCATCACCCACAATCAAAAAGACGATACCAGAATCGGCGATTGCTACGTCTTCTCGAACCACGCTCGTTATGCCCCCGTCTACACCACCGTCGTCCGTAAACCGGTTTGATCATCTGGAAACGACACGAAAACAAACGCTCGACAACGTAATTTTTGAGCAAAGCAGTTATTCGCTGCTTCCCCGATCGTATCCGGAACTAATCCAACTGGCTAATGCCCTAAAGCAGTTTCCGGGATTGAAGATTGAAGTCAGCGGTCACACCGATGATGTTGGCGACCCCCGGTTGAATCAAACCCTGTCAGAATACCGGGCGTAAGTTGGTGCTACGTACCTGATCCGACACGGAGTTGACGAAAGCCGAATCAGGGCGCGGGGGTATGGGGGTAGCCGTCCG
>JAQBNX010000228.1 GCA_028288385.1 Spirosoma sp. | reverse complement strand
AACGGCAATGACTTTATTGGCAGCCGTACGCCACTATTAGTGAACAATGACCTGATTTTTGGGCTGGCGGCTCCTAGATTGAATAGCTCCCGGATTGATGAAACCCAGCAGGCGCCCGCTACTTATTTTTATAAAAACGCTGACTCCGACGAACTCTTGTTTGTGCATCGCGGGTCGGGCAAACTCCGAACGCTACTTGGTACCATACCCTTTGGCTACGGCGATTATCTGGTTATTCCGCGTGGAATGATTTACCAGATTGAATTCGATCAAAATGACGGATCTGAGCAGCCCCGTTTGCTCTACGTCGAGTCGCATTCCCCCATTTATACGCCCAAGCGCTACCGGAATCACTTTGGGCAACTGCTCGAGCACTCGCCTTTCTGCGAACGGGACATCCGGCGTCCGCAGGATCTGGAAACGCATGACGAGATGGGCGATTTTATCATCAAAATCAAAAAGCAGGGTTCGCTGCATACGCTCGTATATGCCAGTCACCCGTTTGACGTAGTGGGCTGGGATGGTTATAATTATCCTTACGCGTTCAACATCCAGAATTTCGAGCCCATCACGGGCCGGGTGCATCAGCCACCAACGGTACACCAGACATTCCAGACCGATGCATTTGTAGTCTGTTCGTTTGTGCCGCGCCTGTACGATTACCACCCGCTGTCGATTCCGGCTCCGTACAACCACTCAAACATCGACTCCGATGAAGTCATCTACTACGTCGATGGGGATTTTATGTCACGGAATGACATTGCACCGGGCCACATTACGTTGCACCCGGGCGGCATTCCGCATGGCCCCGCCCCCGGTGCAATGGAGCGAAGTATTGGCAAGAAAGAAACCGTCGAATACGCTGTTATGGTCGATACGTTCCGGCCGCTGATGTTGACCGAGCAGGCCATGGCAATCGATGATGGAACGTACTATAAATCGTGGTTAGCGTAATAAAACCAGGAAAGGTACCGCAAGGGACTACCAGCTTTCCTGCTCTATTCCCTACAACCACCCGCAATTGACATCTTCATTAATAAACGGCTATGAATACGCTCGAATTAGAACAACCAGTCACAACGGCACCCGTCGATTTCCTGCCCCTCAATGGCACTGATTACGTCGAACTGTACGTGGGCAATGCCCGGCAGTCGGCCCATTATTTTCAGACAGCCTTCGGGTTTCAGCCGCTGGCCCACGCGGGTCTGTCAACCGGAATGCGTGACCGCGAATCCTACGTCCTTCAGCAGGGTAAAATCAGGCTTGTGCTAACCTCGCCCCTGCATGGTGATACGGAGATTGGGCGACATATTGATCAGCACGGAGATGGAGTCAGGGTGGTGGCACTCTGGGTCGACAATGCCATGCGGGCATTTGACGAGACCGTGCGTCGGGGAGCAAAACCGTTTATGGCGCCCACCCGCGAGCAGGACGCAACCGGTTACGTAGTGCGGTCGGGCATTCATGCCTATGGCGATACGGTACATGTGTTCGTAGAACGTAACGACTATGGTGGTTTGTTTCTGCCCGGCTACGAAGCCTGGAACCCAACGTATCGACCGGCCGATGCCGGACTGAAATACGTCGATCATATGGTCGGGAACGTAGGCTGGAACGAGATGAACACCTGGATGCAGTTCTACGCCGACGTAATGGGCTTTCAGCAACTGGTTTCGTTCGACGATAAAGACATCTCGACGGACTACACGGCCCTGATGAGCAAGGTGATGAGCAACGGCAATGGCCGCGTAAAATTTCCCATCAACGAACCCGCCGAGGGCAAAAAGAAGTCACAGATTGAGGAATACCTCGATTTTTACGGCGGACCGGGCATTCAGCATATCGCTGTGGCGACAGACAATATTGTGGAAACGGTACTGACTTTACGCAATCGGGGCGTCGAATTTCTGACCGTACCCGACGCATATTACGATACGCTGCAAAACCGCGTTGGACCCATTGACGAAGAGATTGCAACGCTGCGGCCATTGGGCGTTCTGGTGGATCGCGATGACGAAGGCTATCTGCTCCAGATTTTTACAAAGCCCGTTTGTCCCCGGCCAACGCTTTTTTTCGAGATTATCCAGCGTAAAGGCGCCAAATCGTTCGGCAAAGGCAATTTTAAAGCCCTGTTCGAAGCCATTGAGCGCGAGCAGGCGTTACGGGGAACCTTATAATGAAAGAGCGAAAGTGTGAATGTGCGAAGGAACACATTCACGCTTTCGCTCTTTCACTCTTTACACATGAACCAGGATTATCAAAAATATACTGCTGAAGACCAGGCCGTTTGGAAACTGCTATTCGAGCGACAGATGGCGCAACTGCCGGGCCGCGCCAGTCAGGCCTACATGGATGGAATTGTGGCCACCGGTTTTCCTAATTCCAAAATTCCCGATTTTGAGCGGGACCTGAATCCACGCCTGCTACCCTTAACGGGTTGGCGCGTGATAGCCGTACCGGGCCTGATTGGTAATCGAGAATTCTTTGAACTCATGGCCGACCGGCAGTTTCCGGCTACAACCTGGCTGCGTACCCGCGACCAGTTGGACTACCTGCCCGAACCCGACATGTTTCATGATACGTTCGGCCATGTACCCGTGCTGACAAATCAGCCATTCTGTGATTTTCTAGAGGGCTTGAGCCACATTGCCCTGCGGTTTGTAGATCATGAAGAGGCCATTGACATGATTGCGCGTCTGTACTGGTACACGGTTGAATTCGGACTGATTCGGGAATCGGAAGGGCCGGATTGCGGTCAACTACGTATCTACGGCGGGGGCATCCTGTCGTCGCCGGGCGAAACGATATACAGTTTGGAGAGCAACGTACCGCAGCGGATTCCCTATAACGTAGCGACGCTGCTTCAAACGCCCTACGAAATCGACCATTATCAGGCCCAGTATTTTGTCATTGACTCCTACACCCAACTCTATGAGTCGATACCTAAGATTGAATCAACGCTGGAAGAGTTGTTGGCGGTGAGTAGTTGATAAGACCTCGTCAACGGTAATTAAGCGAAAACTGGCATATTTGTAACGATGACCTGGCTAGCGGTTGGTTGCTGGCCAATCACCGCTCTCTGACAATGACCCATCCTTCCGATACGCGTGCCTACTTTTTTAAGATTGACACCACAATCAAAAAAATCAGGAATGCGCTCCAAAAACAGTTTACCGACGCGGGGTTCGAATTGACTGTCGACCAGTGGGTGGTCATCGACCACCTTTACCGCAATCCGGGCATCAGCCAGAATACCATTTCGGAGATGACCACCAAAGACGCGCCGACGGTTACACGCATCATTGATCTGCTAAGCCAGAAGGGCCTGACCGAACGGCGCATGGCCGACACCGACCGGCGTAAGTTTCTGGTGTACCTAACCAAAGCGGGCGAAGCAAAATACGGCGAAGTGTTGCCCGTTGTGTCGGCAATGCGACGCAAAGGCTGGGGTG
>JAQBNX010000218.1 GCA_028288385.1 Spirosoma sp. | reverse complement strand
CGAGAGACCAATGGGTGTGTTGTAATTAACGTAGATCTCCCGCGATTTAAGCATCAGGTTCACGATACGTTTGGTGGCGGGCGGGTCGTGGGTCAAGGTCATAGTCACCCACTCACGGGCAATTGCTTCCGACGACAGCGTATGATCCCACGCCAGCCGTCCAAAGGCATACCAGTTGGCCTGCGCCATGGGGTGGCCCGTCCAGTTGCGGCTGGAACCCGCGTTGGCTACACCAGCCATAGCGCTCATTGAATAGCCATGCAGACTACCGTCCACAACTCTAGCTACGGTAGAACCTTTTCCCTGTACGTATGTATCGGCATCCAGGCATTCTTTAAAAATGGGAGCTTCGTAGACCAGGTGCGTAGCGAAGCCAAGGTATTCCTGGGTTATCTGGAACTCCATGCCCAGGGGCGTTTTGGGCATATTGCCAAATAAAGGCGAAAAGGGCTCCCGGGGCTGAAAGTCGATGGGGCCGTTTTTCACCTGCACAATTACCTTTTTGTCGAACTGGCCGTCGAGGGTAGTAAACTCTTCATAGGCCGCTTTAAATCGGTCGGCGTTCGGGTCGGCTTTGTAGACAAATGCCCGCCAGATTACAACACCATCGTACGGCTTCATGGCTTCGGCCAGCATATTGGCTCCGTCGGCGTGCGTACGCCCATAATCCTGTGGGCCGGGTTCGCCCTCTGAGTTGGCTTTTACCAGCAGGCCACCAAAATCCGGAATTATCTGATAAATCTCTTTTACTTTATCCGCCCACCACCGGCGTACCTGCGGATCGAGCGGGTCTGATGTTGTGAGGCCACCCAGCGTTTTTGGAGCCGCAAAATAGACGGACAGGTAAACGTGGATGCCATATGGTCGGAAGACATCTGCCAAAGCCGCTACCTTGTGCAGGTATTCCGCGGTCATGAACCGGGCACTGGCATTCACGTTGTTAACGACGGTTCCATTAATCCCGAGAGATGCATTGGCTCGGGCATAATCATGGTAACGGGGATCAACGCGCTCGGGCAGTTCTAACCATTTCCAGAGCGATGAGCCGGCATAACCACGTTCCACAGTGCCATCCACGTTATCCCAGTGATTGAGCATTCTGAACTGCACTTTCGGGTTGCTCGTCAGCGAAATTGCATCAACGGGTTGTAGTGTGTGTATCTGCCTAAGTAAGGCAAACGCACCGTACAGAACGCCTGCATCGGTTTTGCCCGTAATCGTGATGGTCTTGTTTTTCGACGTAATACGGTACCCTTCCTTAGCCAGAAGTTTGCCATCGGCATCCGGACCGGTTAGTACGTTCAATAAAATTCCCCCCGTTCGGTTGCCAATGTTATTGATGACTGGCACTGGTTTGCCCAGCAGCCCCTTCAACCCAGCGCTTAGCTCATTGGCCGCTGATTTAAGCATTGGTCCGGTGCTGGTTAAGCCAATAAATTGCGCCGATTGGGTGTATGCCTGCCGTTTGGCTGCGTCTTTGATCAGGTCGTACTTCAACCATAACCGGTAGCCATCGTCAGAGACGGGTATCTGAGCAAAACCGCTCATGACCAGACACAAGCAGACGACAGACGCAACTATTTTTTTATAATGCATCGACCTTGACATTTTCTACCAAGCTACCGGCTTCCTGTTCTGCCAGACTTCGTCTGATTCCCATTTCTAACCCACGGATCTCGGCCAGTCCGCGCAACCGTCCAATGGCGGAGTAACCGGGGTAGGTTTTTTTATTCAAATCGTCAAGCATCTGGTGTCCGTGGTCGGGGCGCATGGGAATCGATGGCTCACCCACACCAGCCTGAGCGCGTCGCTGCTGTTCCAGTACAATAGCTTTTACTACCGCATACATGTCTACATCGCCCGCTAAATGATCGGCCTCATGAAAGTTGCGGGGATCTTCCTCGCGCCTGGTGGTGCGCAGGTGAATAAAGTGAATCCGATTGCCAAACCGCCGAACGATGCCGGGCAGATCATTATCGGGGCGGATGCCCAGCGAACCGCTGCAGAACGTAATGCCGTTGGCCATTACGTTGCAGGCATCCATGAGCTGTGCCAGGTCGGCTTCGGTGCTTACTACGCGGGGTAATCCCAGTAAAGGTCTTGGGGGGTCGTCGGGGTGAATGCACAGATTAACGCCCGATTCCTGCGCCACCGGTGCTACTTCTTTAATAAAGTAATAGAGATTGGCGCGCAGTTCGGCATCGCCAATCTGGGCATATTCGTTTAAGAGTTCCTGAAATGTTTCCAGCGTAAAGCTTTCTTCGGAACCTGGCAGACCAAGCAGGACGATGGACGACAGTTCCAGAATCCGCTCCGGTGATAGGGTTGCAAATTGCGCCCGGGCCGATTGGGCAACCTCCGGCTCATAATCGGCTTCGGCTCCCGGCCGTTTCAGAATGCACAGGTCGAATAGGGCGAAGTCTTCCCAAACAAAACGTAAAGCCCGCGATCCATCGGGCATTACGTAGTTCAGGTTCGTGCGCGACCAGTCCAGCACGGGCATAAAGTTGTAGCAAACCGTTTTGATGCCGCAGAATGCCAGATTTCGAATCGACTGCTTATAGTTTTCGATATAAGTGTCGCGGCTGGGCAGTCCTTTTTTAATGGCTTCGTGCACGGGCAAGCTTTCAACGACGGCCCAGTGCAGGGAGGAGTAGCGACCGTTTTGGGCTTCTACCAGTTGCCTGCGCTGCTCAATGGCGTCTACCGTCCAGACATGGCCAACCGGAATCTGGTGTAGCGCCGTAACAACACCAGTGCAACCCGCCTGTCTGATATCCATTAGTGATACGGGGTCATTCGGCCCGAACCAGCGCATGGTCTGTAGCATTCTCATATTTTAAACACTTTTGTTTTGGAAGTACGGGTTAGTACTAGGTGCCCGTCTTAAAATGGAGGTTATCCAATCTACTCCCACGGCTTTGCGGCAGATTATTTTTATCGAATGCTGGCATGCCAGCAACACCGACCACTTGAGCAAATCAATTTGCACATTCTTAGAATTTCTTACGGCTCAATTTTAGTGGCTACCTGTCCTGACCCGCTACGTCAATCTCATTGAAAAAGACCCTGAGTCAACCAATCTTTCGCTTCAGCGTATCGACCGCGTGAACATGCACGGTACCTATAGAACAGATCGTTAGAATATACTAGCGACAGACCGAAGGAAAGCGGGCAAAGACATACAAGCTACGTGCTATTCTTACTGGATAATTTAGCTAATAGCGATTTTGCGTCGGAAAACGAAAATATATAGCAGCGCCCACGCGACCAGATAGGCTAATCCGGCTATGTAGAAAATGACATAATACCCTTCTGACAGTTGTCCAAGGGCTTTGTAGTGATCCAGAATCCGACCTACAAGCAGCGGAAACACAGCCCCCCCCAGGGTTCCGGCCATCGTACCAAACCCGACCACGCGGCTCAGCACGTGCTTAGGAAACTGGTCGGCGGCCACAGTGAAAATATTTGCCGACCAGGCCTGGTGGGCGGCTACAGCCAGGGATAAAATGGCAATTACCGGCCACATACTATCCATCTGGCTGATGAGCATAACGGGGGTA
>JAQBNX010000849.1 GCA_028288385.1 Spirosoma sp. | reverse complement strand
GCCGTCCAGCCTGACCATCAAGGCGCGCGGCGAACTGCTGGTGCCTCCGAGTTGGCTCATCGTGCGCACGTTCTGCGCTGAGTGCGGATGGATGTATCAAAAGACGCCGATTTCTCCAGCGCTGCGAGCGGCAGTGGAGCGGCGCGACAGCGAAGAGTGCGTTTATTGCGGCCTCAAGAAAAGCTCGGGTTATGAGTTCACCTGCGACCACGTCCTGGCGGAAATCGATGGCGGCGCAACCGACATCGAGAATCTCGTGTTCTGCTGCCAGTCCTGCAACAGCTCCAAGGGCCGCAAGGTGAACTGGGCCAAACCGCGCTTTGGTCGTTACGCCGTCAGGGAAGAGGAGCCGCTGCGGGAAGGGCCGCAAACCATCGAGGAGGAGATCTTGTGGCGTAGGCGCGAGAAATATGGCGAAAAGGGGCGCACTCCAGGCCTTGCGGATAGCCACTGGCTGACAGACAACCGCTTGAAGTTCTGGGGAATCATCCAGCCTTCGAGTCACAAGGAAATCAAGCTTGCGCCTCGCCAGATCAAGCGGACAGTAGCGATCAACCGGGCATGGCTCGATCTGGCGCGCATCGTTTACACCGAGCGCCGTGAAATGAACCGCAGCGAGTTGGACCTGGTGCTGAAGTGGCGCGCTGAACTGGCAGGCATCGAAGAGGAAAGCCAGGAGAATCGCTCATGAGCGATCTGATCCCACTCCCCTCCACCTTCATTTGTCCGACTCGCGCGCCTCGCCGGCTGCGCCAAAAATGGCTGATCTGCGAGAACGGAGAGCCGATCACAACCGCTGCCGCGCTGTTTCGTGCCAGCGCCGAAGAAGCGGCCATGCTGGTCGCGCTGCGAAAGGAGTTCCGCGGGCAAAACGTGGTTTCCCGTCCTGACATCGCAAGTGATGGCGGGAGATGCAGGTTTGAAATCCACCTTGAAACCGAGGTGTCCTCAGCTGTGATGGCTGAGGTTGCGCTCGAAGTGCCGAAACGGATCGGCGTCCAGACGGAGATGAACTTATGAAGAATTATTTAGCACTCGATATTGAGACCACGGGACTCAACCCCGAAACCTGCCAGATCCTCGAAATCGGCGCGGTCTATGATAACGGCGAATCGCCCATTGAAGAGTTGCCGCGCTTCCAGTGTTTCGTGTGGCACCCGCAGATCGTTGGCGAGCCGCGGGCTCTGGCGATGAATCAGCGCTGTCTTGAAGTGCTCGCCAGCGTTGGGCAAATGAACCCAGGCGAGATTTACGATGTGAGGCCCAATGCCGTAGACGGCGTGCTGACTTATCGTTTTGACGAAGTGGGATATGCGCTGCGGGACTTCGCTTTAGGCGCCTCTTACGGCTCGCGAAAAATCCCCGTTGCGGGCAAAAACGTCGGCTCCTTCGATTGGCAATTCATCAAGCGACTGCCAGCTGCGAGACAGGAAATCGTCTGGCCTTTTGATTTCCGCTTTCTTGATGTTGGTCCGCTGTTCTTGCGGCCAAGGGACACGGCGATTCCCGGCCAATCGAAGTGCCTGCAGCGCGCCGGATTGCCCAACGAAGTGACCCACTGCGCACTCGATGATGCTCTGCAAGTCGTGCAACTCGTGAGAGCCTGGCGAGGTGGGACATGAAGACCAAACGCACCGAACGGGGCAATTACATCGGCTACTACGCCCCGCCAGGCAAGCCCCTGCGTTCCATCCACACCGCGCCGCAACCAACCCCGACCTTAGCGCTGCAAGCCCTGAGCGCCCTACTGACGCAACTCGGAGAAACCCACCATGAACAAACTACTTTTCACCCTGCTCGTGATGCCGCTGCTCCTGCTCTGCGCGCTCAGTCTCTGCCTCGTCCGCTGGTGCAACGCTAACGACGATCTATTCGAGACCGGACTGAGTTGCGAAGAGATGCACGCATGAGCCGCCCTGATTTTCTCGATTTTGACGATGACTTGTTTGAGGACCAACCATGAGCCAGATTGATTACACGACGTTTTTAGAATCCAAGGTCAAGCTCGCGCCGACGTGGGGATTCGAGTCTTCCGCGATGGAAGTCAACCCCGCGCTGAAGCCTCACCAAGCCGCGATGGTCCGATGGCTCGTGGCCGGTGGACGCCGCGCCTGCTTTGCCGCGTTTGGAATGGGCAAGAGCATCATCCAACTGGAAACCATCCGCCTGACTCTGGAATCGACCGGCGGACGCGGTCTGATTATCGCCCCGCTGGGAGTGCGCCAGGAGTTTGCGCGTGACGCGGTGCAGATCCTCGGCTGGGACGCGCCGCCCAGGTTCGTGCGCTCCATCGAGGAATGCGACGAAACCGGAATCTACATCACGAACTATGAAACAGTGCGCGATGGCAAGCTCGACCCGCGGCATTTTACTGTCGCTTCACTCGACGAGGCGAGCGTCCTCCGCGGCTTTGGTGGCACGAAAACCTTTCGTGAGTTCATGCGGCTCTTTACCGGCGATGCAGGTCCGATGTCGGGCAAGCGCAACGGCGTAGATGGCGTGCCTCACCGTTTCGTGGCTACCGCGACACCCTCGCCCAACGATTACATCGAGCTTTTGAGCTATGCGGCTTTTCTTGGCGTGATGGATGTCAGCCAGGCGAAGACGCGATTCTTCAAGCGCGATTCGACCAAAGCCGACACGCTCACCCTGCACCCGCACAAAGCGCGCGAATTCTGGCTCTGGGTGGCATCATGGGCGCTTTTCGTCGGTTCGCCGGCCGATCTTGGCTTCGATTCGACCGGCTACGATATGCCACCTCTCGACCTGCACTGGCATGAAGTGCCGACGGATCACACGCAGGACGTGACAGCCGAAAGCTGGGGCCAGATGCGGATGTTTCGCAACGCTGCCATCGGTGTGCAGGACGCGGCGCGCGAAAAGCGTCTCAGCCTGGGCGCTCGCATCGAAAAGATGCAGGAGATCCGCTCCATCGACGAATCGGCTCACCGCATCATCTGGCACGATCTCGAGGTGGAGCGCGTGGCCATTGAAGCGGCCATTCCAGGCGTCGTGTCGGTTTATGGCTCGCAGGATGACGCGGCCAAAGAGCGCGCCATTATCGGCTTCTCTGATGGCGAATTCGCGGAGATCGCGGGGAAACCCGTGATGCTCGGCTCGGGCGTCAACTTCCAGCGCCACTGCAACTGGGCCATCTTTCTCGGCATTGGCTTCAAGTTCAATGACTTCATTCAGGCCATCCACCGTTTACAGCGCTTCGGGCAGGAAAAGACGGTGCGCATCGACCTGATTTACACCGAAAGCGAGCGCGAAGTTCGCAAACAATTAGAGCGCAAATGGGCGCAGCACCAGGAGATGACTCAGCAAATGACCGCAATTATTCAAGAATTCGGGCTTTCCAAAGCCGCAATGGCGCACACCCTGACCCGCAAACTCGGCATCGAACGCGTCGAAGTGCGTGGCACCAATTACACCCTCGTCAACAACGACAACGTGCCCGAAACGCGCGCTCTGGCGGATAACAGCGTGGGCCTGATTCTCACCTCGATTCCGTTCTCGACCCAATACGAGTATTCGCCCAACTATGCGGATTTCGGGCACACCGATGACAACGAGCATTTCTTCGCGCAGATGGATTATCTGACGCCGGAACTTTTCCGCGCCCTCGAGCCAGGCCGCATCGCTGCGATTCACGTCAAAGACCGTATCGTGCCGGGCGGACTTACTGGCCTTGGCTTTCAAACCGTCTACCCCTTCCATGCCAAGTGCATCGAACATTACACCCGGCACGGCTTTGGATTTATGGGCATGAAGACCATCGTCACCGACGTGGTGCGCGAGAACAATCAGACCTACCGGCTCGGCTGGACCGAACAGTGCAAAGATGGTTCGAAGATGGGCTGCGGAATGCCCGAATACCTTTTGCTATTTCGCAAGCCGCCAACCGATACCAGCAACTCTTACGCGGATAATCCGGTGGTCAAAACCAAGAACCGCTATACCCGCTCGCGCTGGCAAACCGATGCGCACGGCTTTGCGCGCTCTTCTGGCAACCGGCACCTCACGCCGGGCGAATTGCAAAGCCTGACACACGCGGAGATCTTCCGAATGTTCCGTAATTACTCGATGAATGAGGTCTACAGCTTCGAGCATCATGTCAAAATCGGCGAAGCGCTCGAGGCGGAAGGGCAACTGCCCAGCGGCTTCATGCTGTTGCAGCCGCAAAGCTGGCACGAGGATGTGTGGACCGATATTACCCGGATGCTCACCCTCAACGGCTCGCAATGGAGCAAGGGGAAAGAGATGCACCTTTGCCCGATGCAGTTCGATATTGCCGATCGTGTGATCGAGCAATTTAGCAACGTGGGAGATGTCGTTTTTGATCCGTTCTCAGGGTTGGGCACCGTTCCTTTTCGCGCCGTGCTTCAGGCACGTTATGGCCTTGGATTCGAGCTTAACCCGGCCTATTTTCTCGACAGTGCGAGTTATTTGCGCGCGGCGGAAGAGCAGGTCAACACGCCAACGCTTTTTGACCTTGAGGATTTGAAGGTGGCCGCATGAACCACACCAACTACGAAGAACTCGCGCAGCTCGAAGCCGCGCTTCAAGTCGTTCGCCTCGGCGTTGAAATGCGCGAGTGCCAGAACCGCTATTTTGCCAACCGCTCGAAGGAGAATTTAATCGCCTCAAAAGTGGCGGAATCGAAGTTCGACAAAGCGGCCAAAGCGGTTTTCGAGGTGACAAATTGAACTTCCAACTTTCTGACCTCGTGGTCATCGCCCGTCCCAACCCCGGCCACGATGGCTACCTCAATCACACCGGCAGCATCAGTCGCGCCTTCAAATCGCCGCGCACCGGCGCCAAGACTTACGCGGTCTCGCTGCCCTGCCGGAAAAGCGAGAGCGGCACTCAGGTGGTCACATTCGCCGCTAATGAGCTGGAATTGGCGGCAGAGTCGAAGAATGCGGGCCAAATAGCGGCAAAGAGGCCCGATGTGTCGCGCGGCTTCCAAGTGGCCCAAAATGGCGCTGTTTTGCGGTGCCAGAGATGCGGCGCAACGGGCGAGCGTCTGGCGGGTATTTCGAGGTGCTTGAACTGGCGGGACGGGCAACGGTGCGGCGGCGCGATGGAGGCGGCTGGTGAATGAAATGCGCTTTTTCGTAGGACTTCACCAGCCATCGGACGCGCAGCATTTCCCACAGTGCTTCGTGAGTGTTAATCGCCTCTGGAAGCGCCGCAGCGACTTCGCCGTGGCGGATTGGATAATGGATTCCGGCGCCTTCACCGAGCTGCGCGATTACGGATGTTATCGGCCAGAGCGCAGCGTTGAAAACTACGCGGCCCAAATTCGGCGCTGGAAGAGTTGCGGAAATCTTCTGGCAGCCTGCGCTCAGGATTGGATGTGCGAAGAGATCATCATCGAGGGCGGCATGGTACGCGGCACTCGCTTTGTCGGAACGGGCCTCAGCGTTGAAGAACACCAGCGGCTCACCATCGAGCG
>JAQBNX010000065.1 GCA_028288385.1 Spirosoma sp. | reverse complement strand
CGCATTAACTGAACATTTAGAACTCATTTTCATGGTAACGACAATTATTGTCCTCATTTGTATTCTCACGGTTTTGTTGATCCTGGTCGTGCTTATTCAAAACTCTAAAGGCGGTGGCCTGACCGGCGAATTTGGCGGCCTGGGTTCAAACCAACTGATGGGCGTTAAGAAAACGACCGACCTGCTGGAACAAATCACCTGGGGACTGGGTATAGGCATAATGGTTCTGTCATTAGCCAGTTATATTCTAATTGACCGGAATCAGGTGAGTGGTATCAACAGTGCGAACGTAGAACGGGCGCAAACGCAAACCTTGCCGGGTGCGGCTGCTCCAACGCCAACACCGGGCGCAGCCACCGGAACGCCCCCCGCACAGGCAGTTCCTGGTACAGCCACTCCCGGTGCTGCCACCCCTGCACCGACTCCCAGGAAATAAGTAGTAGGTATACTATGTGCTATAATAAAAATAACCGCTGACACACTGTCAGCGGTTATTTTTATTATAGCATAAACGGGATTAAGTAAGCCAGAGCATTCGGTATTTGTTCGCGGTGCTACATTGCCCAACTATAACAAAATTCACAAATCGTTTAAACTACGCCACAGCCTGCGCCAGCAACTGTCGGGCAATGGGCAGTAGTGTTTCCTGAACGGGGTATGTTCGTGACGTTTCTAACCGGTAGGTGGCCGGGTTGGGCAGTTGACGATGTTTACGAATGAGGTCAAGTTTAATATTCTCGAACGTATTGACCAGACTCCTACGCACGGCTTCTACGTAACGGAGTTGTACCATCCGGCCGCCTGGTTCCTGGTCTGAATAGAATGTAAGCGAAAACTGGTATATCTGTGCTTCCGACTGATTCGTGGCATATAGGAGCAAATAACCTTCTTCGGGACGTAACGGCATGAGTCCAACCGGCGCCAGTGTCAGTGAACCAGCAATGTCGGCCCAGCGTTGCTGTCCTTCTATAAGCATCTCCTGGAAACGAGGCAGGGCAAACTCCATGATCGCATCCATCTCGGTCATAAATGCCGGGTCTGTCACCTCAGATTTATATTCGATTCGGGGCGGTGGTCCACTTACCCCACTCACACGCTTGGGGAAGGCAGAAAGTAAGGTCTCTTTCCCCTGCGAAAAACGAATACCGTCGGCATAATGACTACGTAGGTCGGGCAGATCGGGGCACAGTTTGTCATCCGTAAAATTCTGACGCACGGCCTGGAGGTATGCCATCACGACATACTTCTGGTATTCGGCGTCAATCCAATTTTGCATAAACCAATCAGACTGTAGTTTTTTCATACCTTATAAAAAGCACGTGAGTCCAGTTTAGTCTGGTTAACTTAATGAACGAAGCGTAATCTGCCAAATTTTGTTTCAGCAAAACAAGTGAATGCTTAATGATGATGTAATCGAATGAGAAAACGGCAGTATGTCAGGTAAAAGGCTGAAATTTTGACAGTCTGGCCTATTGGCACAGTAATTGGCGGGCGGTTCGTTGTCGTGTAGTTTTTTACACAAATAAGTAATAACCTTAATCATCTCATTATCATGGTAGCAGAAACGGAAAGCGTTAAAGTGAACGTGAAACCGATTGCCGACCGCGTTCTGGTCGAAGCCGCTCCGGCTGAAGAAAAAACCTCATTTGGCATCATTATCCCCGATACGGCAAAAGAAAAGCCGCAGCGTGGGACAGTTATTGCTGTTGGTACAGGGAAAAAAGACGAGCCGATGACAGTCCAGGTGGGCGATACGGTTTTATACGGTAAGTATGCCGGTACAGAAATCACCGTTGAAGGCAAAGAGTACCTGATTATGCGCGAGTCTGACATTTTCGCGATCCTGTAAAGTTTTTGCGTGTCTGTAAAGACATGTCGAGCTATTTGAAAACCAATTACCCAACAATTTTAAAACGAAGCTACTAATGGCTAAGAAAATATTTTTTGATACCGAAGCGCGGGAGCGCATCAAAAAAGGCGTTGATACCCTTGCCGACGCTGTTAAAGTTACCCTCGGACCTAAAGGCCGGAACGTTATTCTGGATAAGAAGTTCGGTTCACCGGTCATTACCAAAGATGGTGTAACGGTGGCAAAAGAAATTGAGCTGAAAGACGCCATGGAAAACATGGGAGCTCAGCTAGTAAAAGAAGTAGCCTCAAAAACGGCCGATTCGGCTGGCGACGGTACCACGACCGCTACCGTACTAGCGCAGGCTATCTACTCGATTGGTGCGAAAAACGTAGCCGCCGGTGCTAACCCGATGGATCTGAAGCGTGGCATCGACAAAGCCGTTCATGCCGTAACGGCTAATCTGGCCGAGCAGGCGCAGACCGTTGGCGACGACTTCAGCAAAATCACGCAGATCGCTACGATCTCGGCTAACTATGATGAGGAAATCGGCACCATGATTGCCGAAGCCATGCAGAAAGTTGGTAAAGAAGGCGTTATCACGGTTGAAGAAGCACGTGGTACCGAAACGGAAGTCAAAACCGTGGAAGGTATGCAGTTCGACCGGGGTTATCTGTCGCCCTACTTCGTGACCAACACCGAGAAAATGGAAGTTGAACTGGAACGCCCGTTCATCCTGATTTCGGAGAAGAAGGTATCGTCGATGAAAGAACTGCTGCCGGTATTGGAGCAGGTGGCTCAAACGGGCCGTCCGCTGCTGATCATCGCAGAAGACGTTGACGGAGAAGCGCTAGCTACGCTGGTGGTTAACAAAATCCGGGGTGCGCTGAAAGTTGCCGCCGTGAAGGCTCCGGGATTTGGCGATCGCCGGAAAGCTATGTTGGAAGACATCGCAACCCTAACGGGTGGCCAGGTAATATCGGAAGAGCGCGGTTTCAAACTGGAAAACGCGTCGGTAGATTACTTAGGCCAGGCCGAAAAAATCCTGATCGATAAAGACAACACGACAATCGTGAATGGTGTCGGCGAGAAGGACGATATCGCGGGCCGCGTGAACCAGATTAAAGCGCAAATTGAAAACACGACTTCGGATTACGACCGTGAGAAATTGCAGGAGCGTCTGGCCAAGTTGTCAGGTGGCGTTGCTATTCTCTACATCGGTGCCGCTACCGAAGTAGAAATGAAAGAGAAGAAAGACCGAGTTGACGATGCCCTGCACGCAACCCGCGCTGCTGTTGAAGAAGGTATCGTAACGGGTGGTGGTATTGCGCTAATCCGCGCTATATCAGCGCTCGATGGTATCAACGCCATCAACGAAGACGAGAAAACGGGTATCAACATTATCCGGCAGGCACTGGAGTCGCCTCTACGGACAATTGTAGCCAACGCTGGTGGCGAAGGTTCGGTGGTAGTGAACAAGGTGAAAGAAGGGAAAGGCGGTTATGGCTACAACGCCAAAAACGATACCTACGAAGACCTGTTTGCAGCCGGTGTTATTGACCCGAAGAAAGTGACGCGTCTGGCGCTGGAAAACGCAGCCTCGATTGCTGGTATGTTGCTGACAACCGAGTGTGTCATTGCCGACGAGCCGGAGGAGGCTCCTGCCGGTGGCGGTGCAGGCATGCACGGCGGTGGTGGCATGGGCGGCATGATGTAATATCAGGTCAGCTTACAAACTCACATAATAATCAACGGCCCGGTCTCTTGCGAAACCGGGCCGTTTTTTGTTGTTATATTTACAGATACTGTATAAGCAATCAGTAATGACTGAAACAATATTTCACATTAATCAAGACGGAACACTAGATGAACTAAAAGAGATGAGTTATAACTCGGAAGAGTTGTTACAAGGACTACTATCTGATTATCCAAAACTGCTTGCTGGGGAACAGATAAATAGCGAAAATCCGAGAAACTGGCTTTTAGTTTCAAGAGAATTTGGTGTCCCTGACACTGAGAGTTCATCAAACCGTTGGTATCTTGACCACCTTTTTCTTGATCAAGACGCGGTACCAACACTAGTTGAGGTAAAACGTAGTACAGATACGCGCATACGCCGTGAGGTTATCGGGCAGATACTGGACTATGCTGCAAACGCGGTTGTTTATTGGAAAGTAGAAGAACTTATATCTTGCTTTGAAGCAACTTGCAAATTAAAAAATCTCGATCCTATCAATGAGATATCGAATCTCATTGGAATAAGTGAATCAATTGATAATTTTTGGAACAGAGTTAACGTAAATCTCAAAGTTGGAAAGTTAAGACTCATTTTGGTAGCAGATATTATTCCTAATGAGATGAAGCGGATTATTGAGTTTCTGAACGGGCAGATGAGCCCAGCCGAAATCATTGGAATAGAAATAAAACAGTTCGTGGGTCAACAAACCAGAACGCTAGTTCCAAAAGTTGTTGGACAAACGTCATTCTCACAATCTGTAAAATCGGTTAAGACCCAAAATCAGATTAGTCGTGATGAAGTAAGTTATTTTGAAGAAATGTTAAAATATAGTGGGCCTGATAAAGTAAAAATAGCACGGCAAATTTTTGACTGGGCTAAAGAAAAAAACTACACAATTGATTTCGGTAAGGGAATGCTTGGTTTAGGTTCTTTTATTCCTTACAAATCACAGAATTTTAGCAGTAAGAGATTAGGTATCATGCCATTCGCTGTTTGGGTGAAAGGATCAATAGAAATATATTTTCAACATTATCAAAACAGGCCCCCATTCGACAGTGCTTCAATGAAGCTCGAGTTATTAAACAGGCTAAATCAAATTAAGGGTTTGAATATACCTGAGAGCGCTATAAATCGACGGCCTTCCTTCAGCCTTGAATTACTCAAAGAAAAGTATAACTACGATATATTTGTTGAGACATTTAACTGGTTTGACGAACACTATCTTTGATCTTCAACGCTTAGACATATTAACCCTACATTGACTTCACTAAACTTTAATAGTTAAGTCTCAAGTAAA
>JAQBNX010000491.1 GCA_028288385.1 Spirosoma sp. | reverse complement strand
CAGGCAAAGACCAGATACTCGAAAAAGTCCGGCTTATCGAGGAGCAAATCACCCAACTGTTAGCGATCAAGCATCGGTTATTGGCAGCAATAGCAGATTGCCCCAATCATTGTAAAATATCAGCAATTCTAGACGACAATTTAATTAAATCAGTTTAACCTTGTTAAACTCTAAACGTCGGTATGCTTGTCACACATCGGCATCAACAAACACTTGATTTTTGCTGACCGTTCTTAGAACGACATACCCAACCAGACCAGACAGGACCGATGCTGTAAGCACGGCAAATTTCGCTTCCGAAGAAATATCTTCCTGAGCCGGGAAGGACAGCAGCGCTATGAAGATAGACATGGTAAAGCCGATGCCGCCCAGGATACCCACGCCGATAAGGTGATCCCACCTCGCACCCGTCGGCAGGGTTCCCAGACCCGCTTTCACCGCAACCCAACAGAACATTGAAATTCCCAGTGGCTTTCCGAGCAACAGGCCACACAGGATACCCAGGCCCATCGATGTCGTCAGGGCATCCACCATGCCTGGTTCAAAGCGGATGTTCGTATTTGCCAGGGCGAAAAGCGGCATGATGATGAAGTTTACGGGCTTCAACAGGGCGTGTTCCAGCTTTTCCAACGGAGATTCGGTATCGTCTGGTGTTGTGGGCAGCGTTAAGGCGGTCAGAACCCCGGCAATGGTGGCATGAATGCCGGAATGATGGACGAAATACCACATCACCAGACCCGGAATTAGGTAAAAGGCAAGATGCTTTACTCCCAGACGATTGAATACTATCAGCAGTGCAAGAAGGCCCCCGGCATAGGCCAGATAGATCAAGTGGAATTCGGTCGAGTAAAACACGGCGATAACAAGGATCGCGCATAGGTCATCGGCAATGGCCAGTGCCGCCAGGAACACTTTCAGCGAAGCTGGAATCCGCTTGCCTAGCAGCGTAATAATGGCCAGGGCAAAGGCAATGTCGGTAGCCATCGGAATGCCCCAGCCAACGGCCGTTGAGGTCTCCCGGTTGAGGCCAAAATAAATCAGCGCAGGTGCCAGCACACCGCCGAGCGCGGCCAGAATGGGCAAGGCTGCTTTCTTCACCGTTGATAGTTCTCCCTCGATCAACTCCCGCTTTATTTCCAGACCGACCATCAGAAAAAATACTGCCATCAGCCCGTCATTGATCCAGCTTAGAATTGAATAATCCAGCTTCAGCCCTGCCCCATGGAACCCGATGTTCAGGGTTAGCAGATGCGTGAAGGAAGCTCCCAATGGGGAGTTGGCTACGATCAAGGCGACAATAACGCTCCCTAACAGCAGCAGTCCACCCAGCGACCCGGAGGTAGAAAATTCCCGAAATACCTGTAAAACCCGTTTCATGCTATCTGTTCGCTTTGTTCCATGCAGACTCGTTGAAACTGACTTTACTCATTCACTAATTTATTATACTCCGGATCTTCTCTGATGTTCAACTCAATAATACGGGCCGCAGCACTATTCCCACGATGTGCGTGTCAATGTTTGATCCGATAGCCACCAGATTAACAATAATAAATCGCCACTCGGGACGACGGAACGGCCTTCGTCAGCCAGGGCAGACCCCAGATGACGAGCATAATCAGGAAGCCCAGGCCTAGCATGATCGCTAGCTGTGTATTAATCGGTTAAGAGAAATTGAATAAATTCAACTGTCGTTTCATAGCACTAGAACCTAAAAGCCAATGAATGACCCGACTATTAGTATACTGATAAGAGGTCCCGTACCAGCGCCATCTTAGCGGTGAAATTGACCTGCGGCAATAACTGAAGCCACGAGCAAACCAGCAGGGCCAGCCAGTATAGACGTAGTTTACGTTGCCAGTCGTTGGGTGTAGTGCCTATCCATAACAGGGTCGCCATCAGAACGCAGAACGTAATGGGAGCCATGAGCCGCGCGTTTGGACCACTAAATGGGCTGAAGATACGTAGTCCAAATAAGACCAGGACATAAACTCCGCCAACCCCGATAAATAGACGCGACAGCGTGCTAACGGGTGCTGAATTAGACAATTGGTCCGGGGTGATTGGTTGTCGTTCGGGCGAGGATTTCTGAGAAAGCCGCCAACAGAGCAGCAACATCAGGATTAATTGAATAAATACCCCGAACCAGGCCAGGCCGTTATCGCCATTGGGCAGAAAGTCCCGGATCAGCAGCAACTCATTGCCAATGGACTGTATAAATAAAGTAAGTAGTGAACGTGTCGACTCGGTTGGGGCAAATCGTTCTCCACCCCATGGCGAACCTGATAACTGATGGTTTAGCCAGCCGTAGGCGCCCATACCGATAAGGCATATCGCGGCAATGATGAGTAACAGACCAGCCGTTCTGGGCCTGACAGTTATACTCAGTAACGATGCTGTCCTGCTAGGAATTAGGTAAATGGCTAGGGATAGAAGAGTCATGAGTCCAACTACGTAGCCACCAACGTAGCGTATTGAAAACAATCCTAAACTTAATAGCGCTAACCACATAGCCCCTCGCAGCGTAGACGCTTGCAGGAAGACACTCAATACCCAAACCCATTCGGCCAGCAATACCAGAAAAACGGTTTCTGACCAGGTATAGGCCAAAATTCGGAGAAACCCACCCAGCCACCAGATCGACAGCAGCCACAGAGAACGCTCCGGCCCTACTCGACGGACCCACAACCCCGCCGACAGCACCAGGGCCATCATATTGATGAGTTTGGATGCCCACAAAACGGGTAGGCCAGTCAAACCAGCGCCTGCAGCAATTAAGGCTGGATACCCAATCGGAAACGTGCCATTCCATACCCATCGGCCATCTTCGTTCACTACGTAGCCCCGCCCGCCCATGAGGTTTGCTGCCGATTGCAGGTAGTACCCCGAGTCGACACTCGTAAAATGAGTTGGATTAAGTTTGATTAGCGTGATCAGTCCGGCCGTGGTTAGCCCAAAGCCCAGCATAAGTAGACCCTGTGATCGACTCATCGGTTCAGGACTATGTGCCCCGAAAGGCGAACGTCACCCACCAATGGACGATCAACCCCAGCGACTGTGTAAACGTAGTGACCACTGGGCAGCGCAGCCCCGCCATCAGACGTACCATCCCAAAGCCATTCATTCAGGCCCACCCGCGCCGGCCCCTGCAATGTCCTGACCAGCCGGCCTGCCTGATCCGTAATGCGAATAATCAGGTTGGTGGGGGGCGATTGGCCCGTCAGCATCACAAAAAAGCGCGTTTGCCTCGTGAAGGGATTGGGGTAAACACCCGCACTTGTCAGTTCGGGGGCTGTTTTAACAGCAAAGTGTATCCGGTATGGAGCCGTCCGGTTACCACTCAAATCGCTGCCAATAGCCAGGAAAGTGTATCGACCATCAGACAAAACGGTGCCGGGCTGGTAGCTAAGCCTAAAGGCGTTGTCAGGTCCGGCAGGTGTCCAGGATATACCACTCCCCCGCAAACTGAGTCGCTCATAGGCGCAGGGTTCGGTCTGGCAGGGACGTTGCAGGTAGAGTTCCAGTCCGGTTGTATCGGTACGTAGCAACCGGGTATTTTCGTCCTGTACCAGCACCTCGATCACAGGCCGGGGCGATACAATGTCACCATCGCCGATGCGCCGTCCGTCGAAAGCTACCTCAAGAAGGGGGGGCGTTACGTCGGCCGGAAACGGCTGTATCGTTTGTCCCACCGCTCCGATTTCGACTTTATTATTAGTCTCAAGGCTTTCAGTAATTTGGTTGTCGGGGTCCAGCATTACCTCGTAATAAGCATCGCTGCTGGCGGTACTAGGGTCATTAGGAAGTCTCCAGTGGAGGGTATCGGCATAGAATGGTGCCGACTGCACAAAGCGTTCTTGTCGCAGTAACCGCCCATCGGTTGCAAATTGCCGAATCCTGACCATAAGCGCGGTGTTGCTTACACGCCCGTAGTTGGCTACTACTGCCGAAATAGTTATCGAATCAGAACGGTTGGTAAGTGTGCCACCTGCGATGGCAAAATCGGGGCTAGGAAAGGGGAAAATGCTCACGGCCGGATCGCCCTGGAGGGTCATCTGCTGGGCGGTGGTGATGTCGTATAAGGATGTAAACTTCTTTAGAAACCGACGGATGGCCTCCTGTTGCAAAACGGCCACTGGCCGCGATACGTAGTTGCTGTCGGTAAGAAGCGTATAGAATTCATCGGAGTAGTGTTTGAGCGGAGACGGGAAACCGTTATAGGTATGGGCAATAAAGGCCACCGCGCCCCGGTCGGGCGTCAAAATCCAGTCGGTGCCAAATGTGGGGCGACCAAAGTAGAAGTTTCCGGCCGCGCAGCCATTGGCAAGCAAAAAAGGATACTTCCCTTTGTTGCGATAGCCCAGCCGGTCGTCGCTGACAAAACCAATGTCGATGTCAGCCACGTCCAGACTCGAATGACCAAACCTGGAAATCATGCCTAACCCCTGATTGACCACATCGGCAACGGGTAGAGACTCCACCAGGTTATCCGTTTGCTTG
>JAQBNX010000141.1 GCA_028288385.1 Spirosoma sp. | reverse complement strand
AAAATCACTACGTCCTACGCACACTGCCCATCGGGCAGGCAAACTGTGCCTGGCATTACGGCACTTTCAGTTGCTGCCGTTGATTTTTCCCAGTCGGCAAACGCTGTTTGGAGAACCTCAAGGAACGTACCGCTTTCCTGAGCACCCGACACGGCATAGTGTCGGTTGAATACAAAAAATGGTACGCCCTGCACGCCCAGTTGTTGGGCTTCGTGGCAATCGGCTTGCACCGCATCGGCGAACTGATCGGTTTGCAAAACGGCTTCCACCTCCTGCGCGTCAAGCCCGATTGCCGCCCCTAACTGAGCCAGTGTATGCCGGTCGGCGGTGTTTTTTCCTTCCGTAAAATAAGCAGCGAATAATTTTTCTTCGGCTTCGTCCTGATAACCGTGCTGTTTGGCCAAATGCGAAAACCGGTGGGCATCGAACGAATTGGCGGTTACGGCTTTGTCGAAGCGGAATGTCAATCCAACCTGTTTAGCTACAGCCGTTACTTGGTCGGTCATTTGCTGCGCCTGCAGAAGGGTCATTCCTTTGCGCTCAGCCAGATATTGCTGAATTGGTTTATCGCTGATTGTTTCCTGATTGGGATCGAGCTGAAAGCTTCTCCAAATAACGTCGACCTTATCCCGATTGGAAAACTGGGCTAAGGCAGCTTCAAATTTCCGCTTGCCGATATAACAGAAGGGACACATTACATCAGACCATATTTCTACCTGCATGGAAGGAGTTTCTAATGAATTCATAGTTTTGTCGGGTTGGGATTGTCGTCACGTACCCATTTAATTAACAGTATATTTCGTTTAATCTTTCGGGATGCAATCATAAAAATAAAGAACATCAGTATCGCAATAACCATTCCTGCGGTATCACCCCTATTCTTCTACGGCCCTTACAAGCCTGATACTGATTCGGATCTGGACGCGATAAAAGACAGCTTCCTATGCCCAACCTACTGCCTATTCGTCCTATTGTTCGTGCTGCGCTGGTGCAGGCCGCTCCTGTGGCGTTCGATCTGGCCCAAACGCTCGATAAACTTCAAGCCTTAACCATCGAAGCCGCCAGCCAGGGCGCTCAACTCGTGCTTTTTCCCGAGGCCTTCGTATCGGGCTACCCGCGTGGTCTGGATTTCGGAGCCGTAATTGGCTCGCGCACAGCTGAAGGGCGCGAGTGGTACCGGCGGTACTGGGCCAGCGCCATTGAACTTCCCGGTCCCGATGCCAACCGGATTGGTGGTATCGCCCGCGACGCCGGGGTGTACCTCGTGGTAGGCGTAATTGAGCGGGCAGGCGGTTCGCTTTACTGCTCGGTGGCGTTTTTCGGACCAGACGGTACGTATCTCGGCAAACACCGCAAGCTGGTACCCACGGCGGCCGAACGTGTTGTGTGGGGACAGGGCGATGGCACCACCCTACCCGTGTTTAACACGTCCCTCGGCCACATCGGAGCCGTCATCTGCTGGGAAAATTACATGCCGCTGCTCCGAACGGCCATGTATGAGCAGGGCATCGAACTCTACTGCGCGCCTACTGCCGATAACCGCGATACGTGGCTTGCCAGTATGCAGCACATTGCGCTCGAAGGGCGCTGTTTCGTGTTGTCGGCGAATCAGTTTACCCGGCGCAGCGACTACCCCGTCGATTATCCGGCCGCGCTACCCAACGAGCCCGACACGATCATTAGTCGGGGCAGCAGTTGTGTGGTAGGTCCCCTGGGGCAACTGCTGGCCGGGCCTGTGTATGACCAGGAAACCATTCTGCTGGCCGACCTCGACCTGAACGACATCATTCGCAGCAAACTCGACTTCGACGTAACGGGGCATTACGCCCGGCCCGATGTGTTTCAACTGGCGGTCAACAAATAACCTCAATACGGGCCTGATGTCGTATCTTTAGGGCTGATTACCTCCGTTTTCGACCCTTCTTCTCATGCAACTTCTTTATAGCTATCTGCGCCGTTACTGGGAGTTACTGGCCCTTGCTCTGCTGCTGGCTGCCATCAACCAGATTTTCTCACTCCTTGACCCGTATATTTTCCGCAAAATCATTGACCAATACGTAGTTAAGCCAGGTGGCACGCTGCATAGATTTGATTTTTGGGGTTTCCTGGGCAACGGAGCAGGCCTGCTGATTTTGCAGGCACTGGGCGTGGCGATGGTCAGCCGGATAGCCAAAAACTTTCAGGATTACTACGTCAACGTTATCACCCAGCGGCTGGGAGCCCGGCTCTACACCGACGGTCTGCGCCACTCACTCGAATTACCCTACCAGGTGTTTGAAGACCAGCGGTCGGGCGAAACGCTGGGTAAACTTCAGAAGGTACGTTCCGATGTTGAAAAATTGATTCAGTCGTTTGTCAACGTCCTCTTTACGTCGGTAGTGGGTATTGTGTTTGTAATGTGGTATGCGGCAACCGTCTACTGGCCCATTGCCCCGGCTTATTTCCTGACCATTCCGCTCCTGGGTTTTGTGAGTTCGCTGCTGAGTAAAAAAATCAAGAAAGTGCAGCAAACCATCGTGGCCGAAACCACCGCTCTGGCGGGCTCGACTACCGAAAGCCTGCGTAATATTGAACTGGTCAAAAGCCTTGGTCTGGCGCAGCAGGAAACCGAACGGCTGAATGCTACGACGGATAAGATTCTGAAGCTGGAACTGAAAAAGGTGCGCTACATCCGGTCGTTATCGTTTGTCCAGGGCACGTTCGTCAATCTACTGCGCAACGCTATTATGTTGCTCATGCTGTTTCTGGTGGTGCAGGGGCGCATTACGGTCGGCGAGTTTTTCTCCCTGTTCATTTATTCGTTCGCCATTTTTGGTCCCCTTCAGGAGTTAGGCAACATTATCAATATTTACCGCGAAACGGAGGCCTCGCTGGCTAATTTTCAGCAGATTCTAAATACTCCCCGTGACGTGAAACCCGCCAATCCAAAACCCGTCAGGCAGCTCCAAACGCTTGCCTTCGAGCAGGTCAGTTTCAAACATCTTACGGCCCCCAACCCAGCACTAGACGGTATCTCGTTTGAGGCCGAAGTTGGCGAAACGATTGCTTTCGTGGGCCCCAGTGGATCGGGAAAAACCACGCTCGTGAAGTTGCTGGTGGGTTTGTATCCACCCCTGGCCGGTCAAATTCTGTACAATGGCATTCCGGGTTCAGAGATCGACCTGGATGGTCTGCGCGAGCAAATTGGCTTCGTAACGCAGGATACGCAGCTTTTTGCCGGCACCATCCGGGAGAACCTCCGCTTTGTGGCCCCCAACGCCACGGACGCCGAATGTATGGCGGCTCTGCAGCAGGCAGCCGCCAATACGTTGCTGGCCCGGGCACCGCAGGGCCTCGACACGGTTATTGGTGAGGGTGGCGTGAAAGTATCGGGTGGCGAAAAACAGCGGCTGAGCATTGCCCGCGCCCTGCTCCGCAAACCCACGCTGCTTGTGTTTGACGAAGCGACATCAGCGCTGGATTCACTCACCGAAGAAGAGATTGGGCGGACCGTGCGCGAGCTATCCCGGTCGCGCCGACACATTACCATTCTGATTGCCCACCGCCTGAGCACCATTTTACACGCCGACCGTATTTTCGTGCTCGAGCAGGGTCACGTAGCCGAGCAGGGCCGTCATGCCGAATTGCTGGAGCGCAAAGGACTCTACTACGCCATGTGGCGGCAGCAAATTGGCGAACGTAAGGAGGTCGCGATGGCGTAGGTTGGATTTTGCCATTACGGTACCAGCAGCAACTTTCCCGTTGTACCGCGACTTTCCAGATCGCGGTGAGCCTGAGCCGCGTCGGCTAAGGCGTAAGGCGGCTGAATGAGCAGTTTCAACTTGCCCGCAGCAATCCAGTTGAACACGATTCCGGCCCGTTCCAGCAAGGCCGATCGCGTTAGTGTGTAGTGCCCCAGCGTCGGCCGGGTGAACATCAGTGACCCTTTGGCAGATATAATAGCCGGAGCGAAAGGCGGCACAGCCCCGCTGGCATTCCCGAACGATACCATCGTGCCAAGTGGCTTTAAGCAGTTTAGGCTCCCTTCGAACGTACTTTGCCCGACCGAATCATACACGGCATGAACGCCCTGGCCACCTGTCAGCCGCTTGACTTCATCGGCAAAATCGGTTTGGGTGTATAAAATCACCTCATCGGCTCCGTTCTGGCGCGATAGCTG
The DNA here is from genome assembly GCA_028288385.1 of Spirosoma sp. GTDB lineage: Bacteria > Bacteroidota > Bacteroidia > Cytophagales > Spirosomataceae > Spirosoma. Next base: position 2,850 of record JAQBNX010000141.1, on the reverse strand, counting down.
CGCTTTCTCTTCCGTTGAGACGGTTGTAATGACCCGGGCCCCACGCATTCGGGCCATCTGAGTCAGCAATAGCCCCACACCCCCAGCCCCGGCATGAATTAGCACGGTGTCGCCGGGCCGAATTGGATAGGTTGTGTAAGTAAGATACTGGGCTGTCATACCCTGCAATAAGGCAGCAGCGCCCTGCTGGTCGGTCAGTTCATCAGGAAGCGGCACGAGTTTATCGGCGGGAACAACGGCGTATTCAGCATAGGCACCGGGTCCTGTAGTATGCGCTACGCGCTGTCCAACAGTCAGGTCCATCACACCTTCGCCCACTTGTTCAACTATACCCGCCCCCTCGCTGCCCGGCACAAACGGCAGCGGCACAGGGTACAGCCCAGACCGGTGGTACGTGTCAATATAATTAATGCCGATGGCCGTGAGCCGGATTAGTGCTTCGCCCGCTTTGGGTACTGGTGTAGGTATGTCAATGAGAGTTAATACATCGGGACCTCCAGTTTTGGTTAGCTGAATAGCACGCATAGTTAATGTATGTTTGCCCGGTAACGATCAGTCGAATCCAGGACGTTCACAAAAAAAGCGGAAGTTTTTCACAGGATGTAACGCCAGACTTAGCCCAACAGCAATTGTATTTGTTTAGCTAATATCCCATGTGTCTACTGAACAGGCCGTAGTAGATTTTTTGAGCAATGAATTACCCTCCTGACCTAAATAAATTAATGGCATACTGTTAAGACGATTCATACTCGGATTTTGAACCCATTATCCACAAGCGAAACTAAACCGACTTATCGTAGCGCGGTCTAAGGGTCGAAGCGGATAATTTACGACCCTCATACCCTATTACCGAAAGGTGTGGCAAGTCGGAGCAAAATAATTCGATATCATAACTATAATAAAGCTATGTTTTATAACACTGTTATAGTTTATGATAAATAAGGACTAAAGGCCTTTTATAAACCGAATAATAGCCGCTTCTACCAGTTGTTGAAAGCGTTCAGTTTGCTCAGGATGGCCGTCTTGCCGGGCAAGAGCGATAAACCCCTGCATCATAGCAAACCAGTGCGTAAATACCGACTCGATGTTATCATTGGTGAGTTGATGCAACACGGCTTTAATCTGGTTCATGCTCCCGCTGGCTTCCTGTACTGCATCGCTGTTACAAAATGCTCCATCAAGGTTAAACATCAGGGCATACCGATCTGGGTTTTGCTGCGAAAAATTCAGCATAGCCAACGATACGGCTTTTAATTGCTTTCTAGGCTTTCCTTCACGCCCGGCCAAAGCCGCCAGTAGCAGATCGTTTAATTGTCGAAATCCTTCTCGTTGTAGTTCAACCAGAATAGCCTCTTTATTACCAAAATAATGGTAAATAGCGGTTGTGCTGGTCTGAAGCCTGTCAGCAATTTTGCGAGTTGATACCCCCGGCCAGCCGACTTCACCTGCCAGTGTAATGGTATGGCGGAGTATATCGGATTTGAGTATTTCCTGATAGGCTGCTTTCCGCGACATGCTATTGTAACACTGTTACACAAGAAACTGTTTCAAGCACTTTCAAATGCGTAGTCTCGCTCAACCAGACAAATGCGTGTTTTGTAGGAGGCATACCAGCGGTCGCGGCCGGTTTGCTGGGCAATCAGGTGTTCGGCATGTTGTTTCCACTGCCGGATGGCTTCCAGGCTTTGCCAATAGGATACTGTGATACCAAACGGTCCCGCTCCGGCGTACCGGTCGCTATGGGAATCACGGGCCGACTCAACCCCTAGAAAGCCGGCTTGCCCATGAGCCAGTTCAACCATGCGGGTGGCCATGTCGCCATACCCTTCAAGATGGGACGTCCGGATGGAGGTAAATATAACAGCGTAGTAGGGTGGCGGGGGTGTGTTGGCAATCATAGCAGGACAGATACGGTTTTAGGACCGTATCTGTCCGGTAAACATACCATAAATTTCAACCCATGAGTAGCGATTCGGCCCCGTCGATCCAGATGGGCGTACCGGTGATGTGACGGGCTCGATCCGACGACAGAAATAAGACCAGATCAGCCACTTCTTCACTGGTGCCAGGTTGGCCGTCGGTAAGCGGAATACTACCTTCGGGAAACTCAACGGGTTCTCTCGCTTCTTCTGTATCGCGTTTTTCAGTGCTTTCGTCAATATTCGTCTTTATAGCCCCCGGACAAATAACGTTCACCCGAATTTTGTGCTTAGCCAGTTCAAGGGCAGCCATCTGGGCGAAGGCTACCTGCGCAGCTTTGGTACTGGAGTAGGCGCTGGCACCCGCGTTGCTAAAAATGCGGGTTCCGTTGACCGACGACGTAATAACGATTGAACCACCCTGCCGCTTTAGCATGGGTAAGGCATATTTCACCGTCAGGAAGGTGCCCGTCAGGTTGATGTTAATGGTTTTCTGCCATTCCTCGGGCTCCAGTTCATCAATGGGTGCCCATACACCGTTAATCCCGGCGTTGGCAAATACACTGTCTAGCCGGCCATAGTGCTGCTCAATCTCAGCATAGGCCCGCTGCATGTCTTCAGCACTGGAAATGTCGGCAGTGATGGGCAGTCCTACGCCACCTGCCCGCCTGATTTCATCAACGGTCTGGTTCACTTCGTCCGCGGTTCGGCCCAGAGCCATCACCTTTGCGCCTTCGCGGGCCATAAGCAGCGCCGTTGCTTTGCCAATACCCGAACCAGCGCCCGTAACTAGCGCTACTTTACCTGTTAGTTCGTTTAGTCCTGTTGCCATGTGTGTCTGAATATAATGCTGGCAACATAAAGCACTGCTAAACCAGATTGTTGCCAACCTGGACCAAATTTTAGCCTGAGGGATGAAACCAGTAAGTAC